>JAYWDL010000260.1:0-4769 GCA_043779865.1 Polaromonas sp. | reverse complement strand
GTTTTTTGGCGGCCTGGCAGCCACTGCTGTTTGAAACGCGACGGCAAGCCGAGTTCAAAAGCCTGGTGCGCTGGTCGATTGATGTGGACCCGATTGCGATTTAGGGCACTTCTATCAATTCATATTTTCGTCATCCCCGCGCCGGCGGGGATCCAGTGCGCCCTATAAATCAATCAGTTACAGGGTCATGGATTCCCGCCTGCGCGGGAATGACAGATTTATAGAAGTGCTCTTTGGTTTTGGTGCGCTGAGTTGCTATTGATTTGCCAGCTGATGGCGGCCTGACGGCTAGCGATCAAGCCCAAGGGTTGAGCAGTTCAACGCCAGTGCCTTTGAAATCGCGCACATTACGGGTCGCCAAAAGAAACCCTTGAGCCGACGCGATGGCGGCGATAGCCCCATCGGCAAAACTGATGGGGTTGCCGACCGCCTGCGCACTGGCATTGATCCTGACGAAGGCTTCGGCAGCTTTTTTGTCGAAGACAAGAATTCGTCCTTCAAACAGAGGCATCATTTGAGCCGTCAACGCATGATGCAGTTCGGTCCGCCTGCGCCCCTGAGGCAGTGCCTCGATGCCGGCCAGCAGTTCGGCCAGGTTGACAGTCGTGAGGTATAGGGTTTCAGGCGCCTGGCGGTCGAGCCAATCGAGCACAGCAGGCTCTGGCGAAGGCTTAAGGGGTTCCGACACCACATTCGTGTCCAGAATAATCATGAATCAAAGCTCGCGGGTACCACGGGGCTGGCGTCGCGTTGCAAGTCAAGCTCCACGCCCCCCAGGCTGCGGCCAATCGCTGCCAGCGCCGAACCGATGCCGACTTTGGGACGCACCGCGTTTTCAAGAATGTGACGAATCTCAGCTTCCGTGCTGCGGCCATGCTGCGCGGCGCGTAACTTGAGCGCCCGGTGGGTTTCGTCGGGCAGGTTTCTCACGGTGACGGCGGACATTGATATCACTCCTTCTTCATGAAAGCAATGATATCGTTTTAATTAATTGATGTCAATGCGCTCAAACCCGTTGTCGGCCACGCTGACGCCCGTTGCTTTGGGGGGTCCAGTGGACGCGGCCCTCCAGGCTCGGGGCGTAGATTGCGGTGGCGGTGCCGACGGTGAAGGATTGGTGAATGAACATGCTATTGATTGCATAGCTGCAAGCGCTCGTATTTATTGGGTAATTGGCTGGTTTTATGCATGAAACTGGCAGTCTTGACGCTGCGCCGGTACGACCTTTTAATCAGAAACTGGCCCCGATTAACACCACCCGGCAGTACACATGACGAGCTTGAAGAAAGGCCTGAACTTGTCCAGTTCCGTCAAGCAAGTTCAGATCCACTATTTGCCTACATCACCTTGTCGGCGATAGTTTGGGCGTAAGGGACGGAGTTTTTGAATGAAGGACGCGCTTCCAGACGATCACTGAGCAGTGCCAGGTGTGGATAGAGAGTGCGCCAAGGCAAGTCCTGAAATCGAACCGAGAGGCAGCCGACGGCGGTCCCGACCGCAATGTCTTCCAGGCCGAAGTGCTCCCCCACGGCAAAAGCACGCGAGCCGACTATTTTTGCCATCTCCGCTACGCCGCCATCAATTTTTCGCCGCTGGCGTGCGAGCCATTCCGGACTGCCCCCGCCTGCCCGTTTTTTTTCAAACAGCGTCAGCACCACGGCATCGCAAACGCCGTCGCATAGCACTTCGAGTTTGCGCGCAGTGAGCCTGCTATCCATGTCGTCCGGCAGCAGCGGCACCTGGGGATATTTGAGTTCGAGATACTCCAGTATGTAGCTCGATTCATAGACGCTTGAACCATCGGCCAGTATCAATACCGGAAGCTTTTCAAGCGGGTTGTGGCGCGGCGTACTGGTCGTGCTGTCCCAAGGCACCTCGGTGATCAGTTTAAACGGCAGCCCCTTTTCAGCCAGGGCAATACGTACCTTGCGCGCACAAGGACTTGGCGTTGCACTGATAAGTTTGAACATGTATCCCCCTGTAATTTGTTGCCAGAAGAATCCGTCACCAGTTTTGGCAGGGCGTTCAGCCATTGACAGTGGCGACTTCCTCGGTCTTGAAGTCCGCTGGCATGACTATCTCCAGCATTTCAACATCGTCGCTATGGCCGACCTCGCGGTGACGAATTTCAGGCGGCTGGTATACGCATGAACCAGCCTCAAGCCTTACAGTGCCTTGGCCCTCGTATTCAAATTCGATCCAGCCTTTCAGGACATAAACGATTTGAAATTTTGTCTTGTGCAGATGGGGCTGACTTGAGAAATCCGTTCCCGCTGCCGCACGAATGACATGTACATCGATCTGTCCAGCGGTTACCTGCTTTATTCCAAGATCACGGTATTCGAAAAATGATCGAAGCCCCCGTTCGAAGGTGGCGTCCTTGGCATGCGTTACGGTGAATCCGGGAGTTGTCATGATGACCCCTATTGATTATCGACAGCATAGCTCTAATTCACGGCTAAGCTGGAGTGGGAAAGTTTGTAAAACTACTGTCACCGTCTCCTTCAGACTGAAAACGGACGTTTGAACTGCTAAAAAACCATCACATGGTCAACAAGATATTTGCCACTTTGCTGAATCAAAACCATCTCCGCCACAAATTCACCAGCTTGCTTAGTGAAGCGTTGCTTCCAAATTAACGCAATCGAGTCGGGACGACGGAATAGCGTCACAAATTCTCTGTCAGAGAAAAAGCCCTTGGTGGACTGATACTCCTGACATATCCACTCCAAACGCTCTTTTGTCAATTGGGCTTTAAGTCGGTCTGAAAAATCACGGATATGCCTCTCGTAATCGACTTGCGTGGAAGCATCCATAAGGTTGTCCATCATCTGATTGGCCACTGATAAAATTTCAGCGTCAGACTTTTCAGCGAGTTCCATAAGGCTTGTCCTTCGTTGTTAGTAGTTCGGCCATGAATTTTCAGGCCATTTCAAAATGTCTGCTCTTGCTGCATTGCCGTCATTCGCGGCGAATTCTTGATCGACCGCTCACGCCAGTGGAAGACTCAAGCCGCTGAATCCTTAAGTCAACCAAGCCACCGCCGCCGAAAAACTAAAAAACGCCAGCACCGTTGACAGCAAAATAATGCGTGCAATCCGCCCGTTATCGGCGCCGAAGCGCTCGGCCAGCATGGCGACGTTGCTGGCGCTCGGCAGCGCGGCCACCAGCACCACTACGGTCAGGGCGAAGCGGTCGAGCGGCAAACCCAGCGCGATCGCGGCGAGTCCCAGCGCCAGCAACAGAGTCGGATGAATGACCAGTTTAATGAACGTTACCGGCAGATAGTCCCCCAGCGGCGTGCGCGACGTGCTATTCATTTGAGAGCGCACCAGCACCGCTCCAATGGTGAACAGCGCCACCGGCGAGGCCGCATCAGCCAGCAAGCCGACGGTCTGTATCACGGGTTGCGGCAGGCTCCACTGCAGACCCGAAGCCAGTGCGCCCAGCACAATGGCCCACGGCATGGGGTTCATGGCCACGCCGCGCAGGGCTTTTTGCGCGGCCACTTCGGCACCGTGAATGTCGGCCGAATCAAGCCGCGACAGGGCAATGCACAGCGAGCTGGTGACCAGCAGATCAACCACGATGGTGACAATTGCCGGCCCCGCCGCCTGCGCGCCCAGCAATGCCACCAGCAGCGGCACGCCCATGAAGCCGGTGTTGGGAAAAGCCGCCACCAGTGCACCAAACGCGGCATCGTTCCAGCCGATGCGGCCCTTGCGTGTCACCGCAATCGTGAGCGCCACCATCAGGATCGCGCACAGCAGATAGACCGCGACCAGACTGCCGTCAAGCAGCTGCGCAATCGGCGTGCTGGCGCCAAAACGGTACAGCAGGCACGGCAGCGCGAAATACAGCACGAAGGTGTTAAGCCCCGGAATCGCGGCCTGCGGCAACAGCGCGCGCCGGGCGGCGACATAGCCGCAGAGCACGAGGGCGAAGAAAGGGAAGGTGACGAGGAGGATGTTTAGCACAAAGCGCTTGAAAGGTTAAAAAAGCATCAGGAAAGCAGCCAGCGGCACTACTGCAAGAGGCACTGGCGACTGCGTTTTCAGCGTTGCGACATTGTCCGCATCCATGGGCGCTTTGGTGACCATGATGCACGCCTCGCAGCCATGGTCTTGCGACAAACGAGTCGCTTTCAGGACATCCTTGTTCTGCACCTCGTTGCGGTATTTCACCTCGAGACCAATGCGGGTTGAGCCCAGATCAACGATGAAATCAAGTTCATCATTGTTGCGCCTCCAGTAGCCCAGTTCCACCAGCCCCGGCCAGCGTCGCAGGTGATTGGCCACCGCGTTTTCTGCGTACGCACCCATTAACGTCGGGTCAGCCACCATTTGCTCCTGACTCAGCTTCATGACGGCATTGCGTACTGCCAGGTCCACCAGATAAGTCTTGAAGTTGCCCGCCTTGGGCGTCGATTTTGTGCTGGTATGTTTGTGCAAACGCCATACCAGGTCGGTGGCTTCCAGCAGTGGGAAATAGGTTTCGATAGTGCTGCGCGCCAACCCAATTTCACTGCTGATTTGGGATAAATTGGTTTCACGGCCCGGATCTTTGAGCAAGCCCAAATAGAAGCGGCGCAGCATCTCGGGTTTGCGGAATTCGGCAGCGACCAGCAGGTCTTCGAAGATCACGCGCTCGACCTGGTTTTGGTAGAGGTATTCCTGCTTGGCGAGCAAAGTGGGTAGGTTCCAGACTTCGGGGAAGCCGCCTTCAAACAAAAATTGTTCGACTTTTCTGCCGACTTCTTGCCCCGCATA
>JAYWDL010000259.1:0-4774 GCA_043779865.1 Polaromonas sp. | reverse complement strand
CGGATTCAATCCTGAAGTGCAACCGCTGGATTGTGCAACTGTAACTGGTGCATAAAAACTTCATGCGGTGTTTTGAATCCGAGGCATTTTCTGGGCCGCAGGCCGTGGCGATCCATGGTCAAAATGGCGTATTCATGAATTGCCGCACTGCCCGCACAGTTTCTGCGGGAGGCCGGCTGCGCCAGCAGGTCAGTGGTGGTGGCCGTGCTCGCCATGCACATGCCGGTGCACGATTTCTTCTTCAGAAGCGGCGCGCACCTCGGTAACCTTCAGGGTAAAGCGCAAGGCCTTGCCGGCCAGCGGATGGTTGCCGTCGAGCAGCACGGTGTCGCCCTTGATTTTGGAGACATAAAACATCTGCTCACGGCCATCGCTGCCCCGGCCTTCGAGCTGTCCGCCCACCTTCACGCCTGGCGGAAACTGGCTGCGCGGAATGGTGCGCATCAGGCTTTCGTCGCGCAGGCCAAAAGCGTCTTCGGGCGCTAAGGCCAGCGTGGTCTGGAAACCGGCTTCCCGGCCTTGCAGCGCTTCTTCAATCTTCGGCAGCGTGTTGCCGTAGCCGCCATGCAGATAGACCATCGGCTCCTTGTTTTCTTCAATCAGCTTGCCCTGGGTGTCAGACACCTTGAAGCGCAGGGTCACGGCAGTGTTTTTTTCAATTTTCATGGTGGGTACTTTCAGAATGCGGCCAGACGGGCGCCAGGCGGGCTGCCCGTTTCGGGTGGATGATCTTAGCAACGATAAGCACCCGTTGCCGCAGCAGGCGCCCAGGCCCCTGTTCATGCTGTTGCATGACGCAAGCGGCACGGCTGCAGACTTGCGTGCCGCTGCGCTTCTGGAAAGCCTTATAGCCTTGCCGGACCTTAAAACAAGATGAAAAGTGCTCCTTCCGCAGGAAGTACGGGAGCAAGCAGCTATTAAAACAGGAGCGGATTGCATGCTGTCATGCGCCGCAACAGGCCGGTTGGCAATGCTGTCAGGTCAACGCTGTTTGCCGTGCGCCGTCTGTCTGCGTGATGGTTTTTAGGTTTTGAGCCTGACTGAACGGCATCGCGCCTACTGACAGGCCTGCAGCGCATTGCCCGCCAGTTGGGGTTTAAGAGTTTCAAGTCTGGCCCGCAGCGGCGCAGTGACCGCCGCAAACCTGAGCCACTGGCTTGGCACTTCCGGCTGTTCCATGACTACCTTGGCGGTGCGCAGGCCGCGCTGGGTCATCTGGGCCAGGGCATTTTCAGCCTCGGCCTTCGAGCCAAAATTCCCCAGCGAAAGCCCGGGGTTCAGCACCGGACTGACTGGCGTGTCAAAAGGAACGCCCAACTGCTCAAGCTTGAGGCGCTTTCGACCCAGGGCTTCCTTGCTGATGTATTTGCCCATGTAAATGATCCAGCGGACAGAGCCTGCCGGGCTTTCAAACGACCAGCTGCCGGCAGGAAGACTGACTTGCAAACGGCGGCGCAATGCATTAGCTTGCTGCTCGGTAAAAAGGCCGGCCTGCAGGCATTGGGCCTCTGTGGCAGGTGCAGCGGCAGTGCTGGTGGATGCAGAAGCAGCAGCGGGAAGCGTCACCGTTGCGGTCAACGGGGCGTTATTCAATGGCCCGACTGGCTCTGTCGCGACCAGTTGCATCGCTTCTGGCCTGATTTGCTGCGCCAGGCGCTCGGGCTCGGACTGCCTGGCAGGAGCCAGACCATAGTCCGCCAGCAGGCCTTGCGCCCAGACAAAATAGCCCGTATTGGCCAGCAGCAGTGCCAGCACCAGCACCCTCAGCATGGAAGGGAGTCTTTCGCGTGACGAGGGGCAGCCGCAACAGGCCGCACACTGACCTCGGCACTGGTGACTTCTAGCATTCCCGCTGCCGTATGCACCCGCAGGGCGCCGTTTTCGGCAACGCCGTGGGCCGTGCCCTGCATGCCGTCCGAGAGTTGCACCGCGCGGCCAGAGAGCACATCACGCAGCGCAAAACGTGCCTGAAAAGGTGCAAAGCCAAACTGCTCGAAGGCCTGCACCGTTTGCACCAGCGCCGGCACGATGCGCAGCAGGGCTTCTGCCGCGTCGATGCCGGCATTCAAGTCCTGCAGGCAGCCGGGCGCAATGGCAGGCGCGGCAGGCGTCGTTTCGGTGGCTGCTGCAAGCGCTACCGGCCAGATATTGATGCCAACGCCAATGACCACATAGCGCAGACCCTCCCAGCTGGCGGTTTCCACCAGAATGCCGGCCAGCTTGCGCTCGCCTTGGGAAGTCGTCAGCCACAAATCATTTGGCCATTTCAGGCCGATGCGGGGCTGGCCTTTTTGAGGCGAGTCGAGGCTTTCCGCCACGCTGACGCCGACCGCCAGCGACAGGCCCGACCAGTCGGCCGGCTGCAAGGGCAGGCCTAGCGAAAACGTCAGGCTGGCTGCGCGCCGGCTTTGCCAGCTGCGGCCCAGCCGTCCGCGTCCGGCGCTTTGCTGCTCGGCCACCAGCAGCAGCGGCTCGTGCCGGGGCGGCGCGCCGGGGCTTCCCTTGATGCGCCGAAGCAGCTCGGTATTGGTCGAATCGATCTCGGGCAACACCTCCACTGTGAAGCCCGGCAGGGTCGGCGCAACGGTTTCCCAAATGGCCTCGGCAGGCCAGCGAATGGGGGCAATCAGGGGGGAAGTCACGGGGCTTGCTGCCAAGGGCGTTGCAAAGACGAAAGGGACTGGTTCAGTCATTGCTGCTTTTTGTTCTTGTCGGGTTTCTTTGACGCCCTGGACTCGGCCTTTTTTGGCGCCTTTTTGCCTGGTTTCCTTTTGCCCTTGGGCGCCAGCAGCGTTCCCCGGCAGTGTTCAGCGCCGCACCAGCAGGGGTAGTCGGCCAGCAGCTTTGGCGTGTACCTGGCGTCGATGGTCAAGCCGTAGTCATAAAACAGTTCTTCGCCCGCCACGATATTGCGCAGCGCCTTGATGAACACGCGCCCGCCATCTTCGTCGCTTACCTCCGCCTGGCAGTTGGGCGCGCAGCTGTGGTTGATCCAGCGCGACGAGTTGCCACCGTGCTTGGCATCAATCACATGGTCTTCGTCAATATGAAAGTAAAACGTGTGCTTGGGATTCGCCGGGTCGTGCGGATGGCGGCGCAGCGCTTCCGGCCAGCTGATGACCTCGCCCACATACTCGATCAGCGTTTCGCCTTCGGCCAGGTTCTGCAGTGCAAACACGCCCTTGCCATGCACGCCCGAGCGGCGCGTCTGGATGCGGCGGGCGTCGCTGCCAGCTGCCTGCCGGGCCGGCGGAAAAAGGGGTGCGGAGGCCTGGATTTTTGGCACGGCGATTTTTTTGGTATGGTTAATTCATGTGTGTGCGTGCGCACATGCGCGGAAAGTGGCTATTGTAGTGAGGCGTTCGAGCCGCCTGCGCTAGCCGGTTTCTGGCGCTCGTGATGGAAAAAGCCGCTTTGGCGCAAAGCGGGGAAACGCTCCCCGAAGATGGACAAGGTTTGAAGAAGTATTTATGAAAACACTGGTAATTGCCGAAAAACCTTCGGTGGCGCAAGACATTGTGCGTGCCCTCACGCCCACGGCGGGCAAGTTTGACAAGCATGACGAGTATTTTGAAAGCGACGACTGGGTGGTCACCTCGGCGGTCGGCCACCTGGTCGAGATCCAGGCGCCCGAGGAGTTTGACGTCAAGCGCGGCAAATGGAGTTTTGCCAATCTGCCGGTGATTCCGCCATACTTTGACCTCAAACCGATGGACAAGACCAAGACGCGGCTGAACGCCATCGTCAAGCTGACCAAACGCAAGGACGTAGTCGCGCTGGTCAATGCCTGCGATGCGGGCCGCGAAGGCGAGCTGATCTTCCGGCTGATCCAGCAGTACGCCAAGAGCAAACACCCAGTCAGGCGGCTGTGGCTGCAGTCGATGACGCCGGCCGCGATTCGCGATGGCTTTGCCTCGTTGCGCAGCGACCAGCAGATGCTGCCGCTGGCCGATGCGGCGCGCTGCCGCTCCGAGGCCGACTGGCTCGTCGGCATTAACGGAACGCGGGCCATGACGGCCTTCAACTCGCGCGACGGCGGCTTCTTTTTGACGACAGTGGGCCGGGTGCAGACGCCGACGCTGTCGGTGGTGGTCGAGCGCGAAGAGAAAATCCGCAAGTTCGTCAGCCGCAACTACTGGGAAATCCATGCCACGTTTGCGGCCCAGGCCGGTGACTATCCGGGCAAGTGGTTTGACCCGAAGTGGAAACGGGCGACGGCCCAGGCCGACCAGACCGATCCCGATCCAGAACTGAGATCCGACCGGCTGTGGACCGAACGCGAGGCGCGCGCGATTGCCGACGCGGTGCGCGGCCAGACCGCCACGGTGAGCGAAGAATCGAAACCGACGACGCAGGCGGCAGGCCTGCTGTTTGATCTGACGTCTTTGCAGCGTGAGGCCAACGGCAAGTTCGGCTTTTCAGCGAAAACCACACTGTCGATTGCGCAAAGCCTGTATGAGCGGCACAAGGCGCTGACCTATCCGCGCACCGACTCGCGCGCGCTGCCCGAGGACTATGTGCCGGTGGTCAAACAGACCTTTGAAATGCTCGCCCACAGCAGCATGAAGCATCTGGCGCCGCATGCGGCCACTGCCCTGCAGGGCAATTACATCAAGCCGACCAAACGCATTTTTGACAATGCCAAGGTCAGCGATCACTTTGCCATCATCCCGACGCTGCAGGCGCCCAGCGGCCTGAGCGACGCCGAGCAAAAACTTTATGACCTGGTGGTGCGCCGCTTCATGGCGGTGTTTTTCCCGAGCGCCGAGTACCT
>JAYWDL010000258.1:0-4779 GCA_043779865.1 Polaromonas sp. | reverse complement strand
GCCTTTATTGCGGTGCTGATCATTGCCTGCCCCTGCGCTTTAGGCATTGCCACCCCGGCGGCGCTGATGGTGGGCGTGGGGCGCGGCGCGCAGGCGGGCATTCTGATTCGCGGCGGCGAGATTTTGGAGAAGGCAGAAAAACTCAACACCGTGGTGTTCGACAAGACCGGCACGTTGACGCGCGGCGAGCCCGCCCTGACCGATGTGTTGCATCAAGCGGGCTGGACAAAGGAGCAGGCGCTGCGACTGGCCGCCGGACTGGAAGCGGGTTCCGAACACCCGCTGGCGCAGGCCATCGTGCACGGCGCGCGCGAAGCGGCGGTGGAGCCGGCTGCCGTGGAAGGCTTTGATTCCGTGCCCGGCCATGGCGTGCAGGGCCGCGTTGACGGCGCGACGGTGCTGTTCGGCAACCGCCGTCTGATGCAGCGCGAAGCCGTGGACATCGCCGCCGTGCAGGCCGACATGGAGCGACTGGAAGGCGACGGCAAGACCGCCATGTTGCTGGCCAGCGGTGGGAAATTGGTGGCCGTGATTGCGGTGGCCGACACGGTGAAACCGGAAGCCAAGGAAGCCGTCAGTGCCCTGCGCGCCGAAAAAATAGAAGTCATCATGCTCAGCGGCGACAACCAACGCACCGCCGCTGCCATTGGCCGCCTGCTGGGCATAGACCATGTGATTGCCGACGTGCTGCCGTCGGACAAGGCCAAGGTGATCAAGGAGCTGCAGGCCAGCGGCAAAGTCGTGGCCATGGTGGGCGACGGCGTGAACGACGCACCGGCCCTGGCCACCGCCGACATCGGCATCGCGATCGGCTCGGGCTCGGACGTGGCCAAGGAGACCGGCGGCATCATCCTGGTGAAAAGCGATGTGCGCGACGTGGTGGCCGGTATTCGCCTGTCGCGCGCGACCATGCGCACCATCAAGCAAAACCTGTTCTGGGCTTTCATCTACAACAGCATTGGCGTGCCGATTGCCGCCTTCGGTTTCTTGAACCCCATCATCGCGGCGGCGGCCATGGCGCTGTCGTCGCTGTCGGTCATCGTCAACTCGGCCCTGCTCAAGCGGGTCAAGCTGGACCAGTCTTGAATCTTGGCAAACCAGGAACACCCATGAAAACAACACCCGTTCAGGCCAGCAGACGCGGCACCCACCCCACCCATCCACTGGCCGTCGTGCCGAAGGCCCTGGTGCCATCGCGGTCTAGCGCCCTGAAGGCAACGTCGCTCAAGGTGAAGCTTGATCCAGCTCGCGCAGAAGTTGCACCTTCTGCGCAGGAGCTTCTTGACTACCAGCGCGACTTCGGTGAGCGCACGATTCTGTTCTGGGACACGCTGCGCCAGCGCGCGAACAACATGCTTGAACATGAGCGCGCAGGCCTTCCGCCCTTGCTCGATTTCAAGTATGAGACGCTGCTCGATGCGCGCCGCTTCGAGCATCCGGCCAACTACGCGCTGTTGCGCATCACTGAAATCGGCGACGATTGCTGGGACGACTGCGTTGACCTGGAGAAACCCCCGGTCGTCATCATTGATCCGCGCGCCGGTCACGGCCCCGGCATCGGTGGCTTCAAGCGCGACTCCGAAGTGGGCATGGCCCTGCACGAGGGCCATCCGGTTTACTTCGTCATTTTTTTCCCGCAGCCCGCCCCAGGGCAAACCCTGGCCGACGTGCTCCACGCGCTCAGGCGCTTTGTCGAAGAGGTTGCGCGGCGCCATCCCGGCAAGCCGCCCGTACTCTATGGCAACTGTCAGGCCGGCTGGGCCGTCACGCTGCTGTCCGCCGACTGTGAAGGTCTTGTCGGGCCGACTGTTCTCAACGGCTCACCCTTGTCGTACTGGGCTGGCGAGTCAGGCGTCAACCCGATGCGCACGACGGGCGGTCTGCTCGGTGGTGCCTGGCTCACGCATCTGACCGCCGACCTGGGCAACGGTTACTTTGACGGTGCCTGGCTGGCGCAGAACTTCGAGAACCTCAAACCCGAACAGGCCATCTGGGAAAAGTACGCCAACCTGTTCAGCCACATTGACAGTGAGCAGGCTCGCTTCCTCGAATTCGAGCGCTGGTGGAACGGCTTCTACTTTATGAGCCGGGAGGAAATCCTCGCCATCGTCGAGAACCTGTTCATCGGAAATCAAATCGAGCAGGGACTGTTTCGTATCTGTGACTGCTGCACCGCCGATCTGCGCCGGATCAAGAACCCGCTGGTCATCTTCGCGTCCTACGGCGACAACATCACACCGCCACAGCAGGCACTCGGTTGGATCCCTGAGGTTTACATCGATACCCATGACCTTCAGCAAGCTGGCCAGCGCATCGTCTATCTGACGAACCCGCATGTCGGCCACCTCGGCATCTTCGTCTCGGCCAGTGTCGCCCGTCTGGAGCACCGGGCGATCCTGGAGAGCCTGTCCGATATTGAGTCGCTGGAGCCTGGCCTCTACGAGATGAAGATCGACAACCCGTCCGGCGACCCCGACTGCCACAAACCCGCGTACAGCGTTCACTTCGAGCCACGCCAAGTCGAAGATCTAAGGCGGAACTATCCGAAGAAAGCGTTCGAACGCGTCAAGCAGGTGTCGCAGATCAATGAGTCGATGTACGCGACCTTCGTCAGCCCCTGGGTGCGGTCTCTGGCCACGCCGTGGACCGCAGAATGGCTGAAATGGATGCACCCGATGCGCACCAGCCGCTACCTGTTCTCTGAAGCATTCAACCCGTGGATGCGCGGCATCGGGATGCTGGCCGAACCACTGGCAAAGCGCCGACACCCACTCGCGCCGGACAACGCGTTCATGCAAGGCGAACGCGACGCATCATCACAGATGACCCACGGGCTGGAACAGCTGCGCCAGGCGCGCGATGTCGGCTATGAGCAGGCCTTCAGCCTGTTGTTCGGGCAGTCGGAACTGTTCGCCCAAGTCATGAACAGCATGACCGGCACTGCGGCGCGACGCTAGTTGGCTGAAATCGCGCGTGCGGTTGACATATGTCAACCGAAAATAGAAAGTGGCTCGGATAATTTTCAGTAACGAGTGTAGGTTTGTTTTTCGGATTTGCCCTGTACGAAGGCGGCTTCGCTCTCGCTTAAGCGCTAACGATCCTAGAAGGAAGTGGCTATGAATCTTGTCACCCACGCCACAGTTGAGTCCATGAAACGCCGCACGATGTTGTTGCACTGTGGACGATCACTCGTTCGCTTCGGCGGGCTGGGGGCGGGCTTGCAAGTGGCTGCCACCGCCCAAGAGCAAGAGCCCGGCGGGCGCGACATTCTGGACCGCGTGGAGCGCCTGCTCTGGGGCAGCACCGTGCAGGGCGAGTATGAGATGAGCATCACCACGCCGCGCTGGCAACGCACGCTGGCGCTGCGGGTGTGGATGGAGCGGCCCAGGCGGTCTTTCGTGCGCATCATGGCGCCCGCCAAAGAGGCTGGCATCGGTTCGCTGCGCATCGGCAACGAGATGTGGAACTACCTGCCCACTGTGGAGCGGGTGATCAAAATTCCGCCCTCCATGATGTTGCAGCCCTGGATGGGCTCGGACTTCACCAATGACGATCTGGTGAAGGAAAGCAGCATCCTGGACGATTACACGCACAAGGTTCTCGGCACGGTGGCCGTGGACGGCCAACAGGCCTGGCAGGTCGAGGCCACGCCCAAGCCCGAAGCCGCAGTGGTCTGGGGCCGGGTGCTCTACACGGTGCGCCAGCGCGACTTCATGCCGATCAAACAAGAGTACTACAGCGAGCGTGGCGAACTGGTGCGGGTGATGAGCTTTTCCGACGTGCGCAGCCTGGACGGACGAGTCATGCCCACGCGCTGGGAGATGCGGCCCGTGGCCAAGCCAGGCAACCTGACCAGCATCGTGCTCAAAGATGCCCAGTTCGACCGCCCGGTGGATGAGACCATCTTCACCCAACGCAATTTGCAAAAACCATGACTGCAAACCCGAATATCGTTGTCAAGCTTGAACAAGTCACGCGGGTGTACCAGCAGGACAGCCAGGAGGTACGCGCCCTGGATGGCATCGACCTGGAAATCCGCAGCGGCGACTTCGCGGTACTGGTCGGCCCTTCGGGCTCGGGCAAGACCACACTGTTGAACCTGATTGGCGGCCTGGATTCGCCGACCTCGGGTCGCATCTGGGTGGCGGGCACCGAGACCGGGCGCATGAGCAAGGCCGAGCTGTCTCAGATGCGCTTGCACAAGATCGGTTTTGTGTTCCAGGAATTCAACCTGATCCCGGTGCTGTCGGCGCTGGAAAACGTGGAGTTCGTGATGCTGTTGCAGGGCAAGCCGCAAGGGCAGCGCCATGCGCGCGCGATGGAGCTGCTAAAGGAGCTGGGCCTGCAAGGCCTGGAACACCGGCGCCCGGCTGAGCTCTCGGGCGGCCAGCAGCAACGTGTGGCGGTGGCGCGCGCGATTGCCGCCGAGCCGGTGATCGTGCTGCCGGATGAGCCGACCGCGAACCTGGACTCCAAGGCCGGTGCGGCGCTGATGGACCTGATGCGGCGAATGAACGAGGAGAAAGGCGTGACCTTTGTCTTCTCCACCCACGACCCGATGGTGGTGGAGCGCGCGCGCCGCGTGATCCGGCTGCGCGACGGGCGTATCGAATCGGATGAACGCAAGGCCGACTGATGCTCACCCAACTCGCCTGGCGCAACGTGCTGCGTAACCGCAGGCGCTCCGCCATCACCATCCTGTCCATCGCGATTGGCCTGGCGGCGCTGACCTTTGCCTGGGCCTACATCGACGGCATGAACCAGCAGATGATCCGCAAC
>JAYWDL010000257.1:0-4794 GCA_043779865.1 Polaromonas sp. | reverse complement strand
TTAACGCTCACAATTCTTCCATGCACCCACAGAGTGCTTAAAATTTAAGCACTGAGGCGAATTTGGACTGCGGTGGTTTTGAATTCTGTAAGTCCTTCCAGAGTTAAAGCATATCGCGCTCAGCCCTTCGCCTTCAAGGAATCGCGCATGGCCTTGACCTGGTCATGATTACGCTGGGCTCCTTGTGCCTGGCGTTCCACGACAGTCCGGATGGCAGACGGCAGGGTTTCCTTCATCGCCTTGCGGTAGCGTGCAACGGCAGCATCTTCGCCACGCTCACATTCGTCCAGCATCGCCTGGTCGCTGTAGCCGCCGAGTATGCCGCGCACAGAAACCCATCCACGATGCAGTGCTCCACTCATGGAGCCGCCCTCGTCAGCCTCGCCGCCTAGTTGCCTGATGAGCGTCTGCAGTTCCAGCCCGGCCGTACGGCATTCGCCTGCATGGCGTGTCAGCATCGTTTTAAGGTCGGCTGACTGCGTATGCTCGGCAGCAGTGTTAAAGCCATATTCGCCATCACGGCAGGATTCGAGCAAGTCATTGAGGGTGTCGATGACTTCATCGTTGTCGACCTCCATATCGTCTGTGACTCTCAGGGTGTTGTCTAATGTTCCCTGCATTCCTCCATAACTTCCGGTCTGCGAAGCAACACGGTCCCAAGCTGCCCGGCTGGCAGCCTTGGCTTGAGGCCAAGTAAGGGTGGAGCGCTCTTTCTTGCTGTCCCAATCGGTCGCAAGACGGTTTTCCACATCGTCGAAATTCCCTTCGTAGCCGGTGCGGCCCTGCAGACCAAGGCGGTAAGCCGGCGAATAGTCATCATAGGTGCGACCGGTTTCATAATAAGGTTCGCGGTTGTAGTTGTCGCGCCAGTAGGCCTCTTCAGCCGTCGGGTTCACGGATTCGGCAACCGCCTTGCCTCCAAGCCCACCGGCAACAGCTCCGACCACACCGCCCACCACGGCGCCCACCGGCCCACCAAAAGCACCTGCGGCTGCACCAGCTGCAGCGCCTCCCATGGCACCTACACCAGTGCCGACAGGATGAGCGCCGGGTGCGTTGGTAATAGGATCAAGATTCATTGATTTTTCTTCTGCCATGATATGTTCCTTTAGGTTGAATGTTTGAAAGCAAATGCATATCTACTGAAACTCAAGTCACCCATTCAGGTCTTGTTTTTTCCAGCATGAACTTGAATGTTCGTCCAAATGCAGACCTGCCCCGGTCAGGCAAGCACATCCAGCGCTGTAGGAGAAAACCGCGCAGCATTTCCGGACAAATGCCAAGTCCCAAATCGACTTCCCCGGTAAAATTTTAATGATTTGAAGACAAATCAGGCTCTTTCGCACTACCCATAAGCGCAGTAAGCTATCAAAGTTATAGCAATTAATTTATTCAGTCGTCGAGTTCCGGATAGCGCCGAAAGATGCCGTCTTCGTTAAAAGCAATGCGCCGCCCGCTCGCCAAATAGGCCGCTACCCGCTTGTGCTGTGCCACGCTGTCATGCAGCGCCGAAACTAGCGGTGCCTTTATCAGGGAACGCCGGGCGGCTTTGGGGAAGGCGTAGAGCAAGCCATCCACCAGCTGGAACAGCGACAGGTCGGCATAGCCCAGCCGCCCACCCACCAAATGCGCGCTACTCCGTGGGTTGCGCGCCAGCACGCTTTCAAACCAGGCCAGGAACTTGGGCACACGCACCTCGCGGAACTCCTTGGCGCGTTGGGCGGCCTCTTTCTTCTGGTCTTCGTAATACCAGCCGGTGCCAATCGGGTGATGCGTATCGTGGGCCTCGGCCACCGCGTCGGCGATGGTCAGCTGCAACTGGTGCATCCACAGGCGCTGGATCTCGCTTTTGCCCACCAGACCCAGGCGCGGACCCAGGTACAGCAGGATCGCCGCCGTCTGGCCCACGATCACCTTGCCATGAATCAGGAACGGTGGCGCAAACGGCGGCCGCTCCACGTCGGGACTCTCCATGAAATGAAGCGTGGCCGGCACGCCCCGCCCGTCGCCTTCGCTACCGCGCGCCACATCTACATAGTCGGCGCCCGCCGCCTCCAGTGCCAGGCGGACAAATTCGCCGCGACCCTGAATCGTGGGCCAGTAATGAAGTTCGTAGGGCATGGCAACTCCTTCAATAGATAGCGGGGGCAGACCCAAGACACAGCGGCCGTAAAGGCCGTAAAGGCCACGGCAGTGTCAACCCGCAGCCGCAATCTGGCGCAGCGCCTGCTCAAACACCTCGGCAGGCTGTCCGCCGGAGATTAAATGGCGGTCATTGATGATCACAGCCGGCACCGAATGAATGCCTTGGGCCAGGTAAAACTGCTCACGTTCCCGCACTTCATCGGCGTAGCTATCCGAGGCCAGAATCTCGCGGGCACGCGTCACATCCAGACCCACCTCGCCCGCAACACGCGCCAGTACTTCATGCGAAGCGGGACTGTCCCCATCGGTAAAGTAGGCCTTGAACAGTGCTTCCTTCAGCTTCCTTTGCTTGTCCGCATCCACCTGTCCGGCCCAGTGCAGCAGGCGGTGCGCATCAAAGGTGTTGTAAATGCGGCTGCGTCCGCCACCGGGCTGGTCGGACTTGCTGAATTTGAAACCCACCTGTTCACCACGCACGCGAATATTCTCCCGGTTGGCATGCGCCTGCGCTGGCGTGATGCCGTACTTTTCGGTGATGTGCTCGGTAATTTCCTGACCTTCAGGCACCATATGCGGATTGAGCTCAAAAGGCTGGAAATGCAGTTCGGCGCTGATGTCGCCCGCCACGCGCCCAAGCGCCTGGTCCAGCGATTTGAGGCCGATGACGCACCACGGGCAGGAAATGTCAGAGACGAAATCGATTTTGAGCGGAGTGGTCATGGCGGTATGGGTTTAAATTCCACGCGAGTGGGATGTTGACGAACGAGCAAGCGTTTACCTTGTGTTCATGCCTTGAATATTCAAGGGCTTAACCTGCGGGTGCCCGGCCGGCAAAGCGCCATGCCCTTGAGTAGGCCATCGCTGACAGGATCGAGCGTCGCTTCCCGATGGTGCCAAAATGCAACAGTTAGCGTAGTCGAGCCACAACTTTTGGAAAACAAGAATGTCTTTTACACCTTATATGATTGGTTTCGTGTTTTTTTGAGCGGCGTTATCTGGGGCGCTGTGGTGGCGGGTGTACCGAACCTTTACATCGGCATAAGCTCACTCTGATTCTCGGCATCGGCATCTTCAGCGCTGTCGGCCGGACGCGGAGTAAGTACCCTTCCCGAGTACAGCTGTTTTTAATTTTATAAATAAAAACAGGCTGCAGCGCACGTTCTACAAGCGCAAGCAGCTATCAAAAAAATAATACCTTATCCTGGAACCCTACACCTGCGACGCACAGGTTCGGATGATTGAGCCGAGGCGGCAGGGCGCCGCGCCAGACCTTCATCACGCATGGTGAACCGGCTGCGGCCTATGCAATGCGCCAGCGCATCGAGCGCGAACTGCACTGGAATTGCCACATGCCCTACTACCTTGAATCTGTCATCCTGGACTGAGCCTCGGCCCATTATTGGGCCAGATAGCGTACCCTATGGCGGCATGCCGTCTTCAGACGGCGCGCACCACCAGCACCGGCACCGGCGCGTGCCGGACAATCTGTTCAGCATCGCTGCCCAGCAGCACGCGGCCAATGCCGCGCCGGCCATGGGAACCCACCACGATCAGGTCCGCCTTTGCGCGCCTGGCCTGTTCTGCCACATGGTCCCAGATGCGGCCCGGCCCCTCATCGACCAGCACACAGTCCACGTCCACACCCTTGTCAAGCGCTTTTTGCCGGTCATGCGCCAGCAGCTTTTCGCCGGCCACACGCATCAGCGGGATGAATTCGTTGACGTAGTTGATGGCCGACTCGAAACCGTTGACATAGCCAAGTTCGTCCACCACATGGACCAGCCGCAGGCGGGCGCCGCTCAGTTGAGCCAGCCGGATGGCTTCGTCCAGCGCTTTTTCCGACGTAGGGCTGCCGTCAACCGGCACGAGAATTTGATGGTAGCTGGACATGGATTAATCCTGAGTTGAAGAAAAAAAGCGCAGCGGCAAACGCAGCGCCATAGAGTTCCGGCCAAGCAGTGACGTCCCGCATGACCTTTGACGCTGGCGAAACACGGTGCGCTATCCAGGCAAGCCAAAGCTTAAGGAGTAAATACATCGGAACCGCTCCGTGCCCGCTCGGACCGAATTCGAAAAGTGCGGTTGAAAAATCCGTTGAACGGCAAATTGCCGCAAGCAGACATTTTTCCTCCTGTACTGCTTGTTGCGTTTGCGCAAGGTCAACGACAAGCGCGAAATTTTCACCCGCCAGCAAAGCATTTGCGTACCATGCACTCATGTTGCCGGCCTCAATGTTCGCGATGACTGTCAACCCGTCAGGGCGGAATTTGCTAAGCGCGTCCAAACCTGTGCCGCAGGCCATGGACCACGAGGTGGTAGTGCGCGTGCTTGCCTGCGGCGTGTGCCGTACCGATCTGCACATCATCGACGGTGACTTGCCGCCACGTCGGCCCAGCCTGGTGCCGGGGCATGAGGTCGTGGGACAAGTGGTTGCTCAAGGTCCGCAGGCAACACGCTTCGCCATAGGCCAGCGCGTAGGCATTCCATGGCTTGGCGGAACCTGCGGTTGTTGTACGTTCTGCGCCATGGAGCGGGAAAACCTCTGCGATCTTCCAGTGTTCACTGGCTATGACCGCGACGGCGGATTTGCCGAGTACACCGCCGCCGATGAACGCTTCTGCTTCGCCCTGCCCGACCGCTATGACGACT
>JAYWDL010000256.1:0-13069 GCA_043779865.1 Polaromonas sp. | reverse complement strand
CAGTCCAGCACGGCCTCGTAGAAAGCCTGCGTCTGATCGAGTTGGGTGCTGGGGATTTCGAACCAGCTGATGGCATTTTTCATAAAAACTCCTGGGGTTAACGTTGCGGGATTGAAGAAGCCCTGATACTGCGCCAGGGCTGCTGACAACGGTATGTCAGCAGGCTTGGGCCATCATGGCTAATCCTGCCAGCCCATCCTCGTGATAATCCACCCATGCCCGACAACGAATTCCCGATTCAAAGCCCGCTGTCCGCCAGCCGAGCGCCCGGCCCTGCGACGCTGGCGCCCCTGCGGCCGACGGCCAAATTCATGCTTGCGCATCCCGCGCATTTCATCGCCCTGGGATTTGGCTCGGGCCTGAGCCCGGTCGCACCCGGAACCGCTGGCACGCTGTGGGCCTGGCTGTCGTTCCTGCTGCTGCAGCGCTGGCTGTCGCCGGCCGGCATGGGCTGGCTGATTGCAGCATCCATCCCCGTGGGCTGGTGGGTCTGCACGATCACGGCGCGCCATATGCGCGTGCTCGATCCGGGCAGCATCGTCTGGGACGAAGTTGTCGCTTTTTGGGCGGTGCTGTGGCTGGTCATGCCGACCGGCCTTTTAGGGCAAGCCATCGCATTCGCTTTGTTCCGCTACTTTGACGCTGCCAAACCCGGCCCGGTTGGCTGGGCCGACCGGCTGTCGCACGGCGTCGATCCGGCGACCGACCGGCACGCCTGGACCTGGGCCGGCTTTGGCATCATGGCCGACGATCTCGTGGCCGCAGGCTGCACGCTGCTGGTGATTGCCATGTGGAGGTTTTTTCAATGACCTACTTGCTATTAAAATCAGAGCTGCCTGCGCCCGATCTGCCTGCGCTAACGGTCAATCTGGCTGATATTTTGCAAAAAAAAGGCTGGCTGATGGCGACTGCCGAAAGCTGCACCGGCGGAATGATTGCTGTGGCCTGCACCGACCTGGCCGGCTCAAGCAACTGGTTTGAACGCGGCTTTGTCAGCTACTCCAATGCAGCCAAAACCGAGTCGCTGGGCGTCGATGCCGCGCTGATCAGCGGCCATGGCGCGGTCAGCGAAGAAGTGGCGCGCGCCATGGTGCAGGGGGCTATCCGCTATTCCCGCGCCCAGGTGGCAGTGGCAGTAACAGGCGTTGCCGGCCCGGCCGGCGGCAGCGCGGACAAGCCGGTGGGCACCGTGTGGTTTGGCTGGGCCACGCCAACTGGCGTTGTCAGCGAGATGCGCTGCTTTGACGGCGACCGCGCCGCCGTCCGCAAAGCCACGGTTCGCCATGCGCTGCGGCGGCTGGTTGAGCTACTGACCTAGGCTGCCGGTCAGCCCCCTGCCAAAGCAGGTGAAGACTCCTGCTGCCAGGATTTATTCGAACGCCGTCACGGTCACGCCATGCTGATCTGAAAAGGCCTTCAAAATCTCCGCAATCTGCGGGTCTAGCAGCGTCGTCCTTAACTCGACAAGTTTGTTGCCATCGCCCTTGTGACTGTCGCTCACCGCCACCGTGGCCATGCTGTCTTGCACCGCCATCAGTTTTTGCAGCGTTGGCCCGAGGGAACCCATCACTTCATTACGCTGGGCCTCGGTACTGTCTGAGTACGCAGGGTATTGCACCTCAAAAGAGAAGTTTGTTTTCAGGCTCATTTTTTTGACTTTTTTCGTGAGTGTCGAGGAAAGCCTATTTGCCCAAGGTAGCCGCAAGCAGGAGGTGATGAGAATTGATTTTGAACGGAACCTGGTTTTTTGTCCAAGCATCGCTTATGGCCTGGAACGGCGTTCGCCATCCGCAGTGCCTTGAGATGTATGGCGAAGTTACAGGCTCAGCGCCTAGCCATCGCCGTCTTGGTCCAGGTTTTTCATCTGCCAGAGCATCCGCGCCAGCTCAGGCCTGAGTTCGATGCGCGCTTCCTTATCCAGACCCGCCAGGCTGTGCGACAGGCTAAGGGCGCGCGGCGAAATGGCTGGACCTTTACTGGCGAACACAATGCTGTTGCTCTTTTCCACCGCAATGACTTCCACCACATTGCCGCCGAAACTGCGGCTGATGCGCTCGACCAGCAACGGGTAATCAGGATGGTCGCAATGCAGATTGACCACCAGTACGCCGTCAACGGGAAGCGCCGCAAAACAGTCGTCATAAAAACGCTGCGTACACAGCGCGGCGGGCTGGCCCTGATGGTCAAAGCCATCGACCAGCAACACCTCGAACTGCGACGCTTGAGCCTGCAGATAAAGCGCGCCGTCGGCCGCAATCACCTGAAATCTTTCGTCATCGTCGGGCACCTGAAACTCATGGCGCAGCGCAAGCACATACGGGTTGATTTCCAGCACCATCATTGTGCTGGCAGGCAGGTAGCGGTAACAAAATTTGGCGATGGAGCCGCCGCCCAGCCCGATCATGCCGATATGCGCTGGCGCAGGCTTGAACAGCAAAAATCCCATCATGGTGCGGGTGTAGTCCACCTCCAGCCGCCAGGGGCTGTGCGTCAGCATCCGGCTTTGCAACTCACCCTGAGTGAAATGCAGCGATCTGGCAACGCCGTCGTCAAGCACAAAGGGCTTGACGTGCTGCAGCGACTGAAAATCGCCAGGCGGCGCGCTGTCTGCAGGCACCTAGCCCCTGGCTGGCATTCCCAGCGTCCGCTCATAAGCCAGCAGGCTGGACTGGTAGCAGTTGCAACTGACCTTTTCAAGTCCGGCTTCATCGAGCAGCATCATGTAGCCATGGCTGTAGCTGATCAGTCCAAGCTTTCCAAAGCTGCTGGCCGCCCGGCTCACGCTTTCACGCCGCACGCCCAGCATCAATGCCAGCATTTCATGGGTAAAAAACAACTCACTGGAATGAGCCCTGTCGCGCGTCATCAGCAGCCAGCGCGACAGACGCTGCCCGACCGTGTGGTAGTTCATGCAGACAGCCTGCTGGGCCAGATGGGTTTGACGTACATTGACATAGTGCATCAGTACGTCTTGCAGCCACGCGTCTTCAAGGAGCCGGAACTGCAGCGCACGGCGGTGAATGCGAAAGGCACGGCCCGCCCCCTGAACCTTGCCGGTAAATGCGGCGGTGGCGACCCTGAGCACCAGCGAGGTGGGAAACATGCCTTCATTGCCAATCATCCCGACCTGGGCATGGGGTGCATCGTCGGCAGGCATGACGACAGACACGAAACTGTCCACCGGAAAGTAGGCGTATTCGAGCGACTGGCCGGCGTGTATCAAAACCTCGTGGAGTTTGAGTTCTACCAATTCGCAGTGCTCAAGAAATAATGCGCGCTCTGGCGCAGGCAGCGCCGAGATCAGCCGGTTGGCCAGGGAGAGATCCTTTTCAAGCGCCACATCCACCTCCTTGAACTTGCGCAAAAGCAGTAACAGATATATAAAAATTACAGGAACATGTCAACATCACTTGATTACACAGCGCTCACGCGCCTGCCAGAGCTTGCACTAGAAACCATTTGTGCCAATTAGATCAATATGTTTGTGCAGCTTAAAGTGTGCCCGGGAAACTAAGGCCGGGCCGCCGGCTTCAGTTCAAACTGACGGCCATCTGCAGCCTGACAATGCCCGCTGACCTGCGGGAATTGTGTTGTCAGCTGGCACTGCAGCACCTTGGCGCTGCTGGCAAATAAAAACGCGCGTCCCCACTGTCCGGTTCTGGCTGCGCCTGCAGGCAGGGCGCCAGCATCATCGGCCTGCGCTGCGTAATGGCCACGGTACAGCAGGCCATCAATATCCACTGAAAGCGCCTTGTCTGCCAGCCTGTACTGGCCCAGGTAGGTATGGCCGTCGGTCACGAAAGCGACCGAGCCCGCCTTGTCCGCCGGCAGTGCGGGACTGGCAAATACAAGGCAACAAACAACGAGCGCCACGCATCGGGCGGGGAAATTTACGGATTTTTTCATGACGGTTTTCACGCAGGGCTTTGCATGATCAGGCAGATAGTGCTGAATTCCAACATCTTTTCAAGCTTATTGACATGCCGGCCCGTCAACAAGACCGATAAAAAGTAAACAAAAGTTATTTCTGGTTACGCATGGTTACCCATCATTAGCTACCGTAACTTTTTATTTTTCGGTGTGGAAAGTTTTCAAATGTTTACAGCAGTGGTTTTTAGATACAAAACCTCTCTGACCTGTTTACCTGGCATGTTTTTGGGGTGCTGTCATGGCTGGGTCGCCAACATTTTCCGGCCCATGTGGGTACCCAAAATGACCGTATAGCGTGAAAAAACAAGTTTTTTACAGGTTTTCACTGCACGCTTTGCTAAAAAAATGCAGCGCCCTGCAAAGTATTGAAAGCCCTGAATTTCCTACCTCATTAAACCCGGTTTTTGAAAATAATGTGTCCCAGCGCACAGACGTTTGTGCCTGGTTTTGCGGCGTCAGACTAGGCGCCAGAGTTGCGAAAAAGGTTTTTCACTTTTCCTTGTCAGCTTTTACCTCACCAGATCTCATCTGGCCTCTTCATGAAAACAAAGCGTGGCTCTCTCGCGTGTTTTGCTGAAGGCCAATGCCAGCATGACGACCTTTTCTTACATTTTTTTCAACTCGAATTGTTGCTTTATGCGTCGTCGCAATTTTATTATCAAGTCATCGGCTCTTACTCTTGGCGCAACCATGCTGGGAGGCGTGACCCACAGCATGGCCCAGACCGTTCAGCCAGGCTCCATCAACGTTCCTGAAGCATTGCAGGCGCTGCGCATACCCACGGGTCCTTATGAGGGCGCTTACGAGATCGCACCCAACGGCCTGATGAACTGGTACTTTGCCAACCTCGGGCTGATCTCCGTTGTCCAGTACCTCGATGCGCCAGCCCTGGACAAGTACATTCGCGTCTATCTTGACCTGTACCTCAGCAAACTTGAGCCCGACCTGTCTATCAGGGACGTGAACTTCCCGTTTGGTCGCGCCGATACCAGCAGTTTCACGCTGGCGCTGGCCGACTCGGACGATTCATACGCTGCAACGTTTTTGAGCCTGGCAGTGCGCTACCTGCGGGCCAGCCAGAACTGGACCTGGTGGAACAATAACAAGGCCAGGCTCAAGGGCATGGGGTATCGCAATATTGCCATGTCCGCCAAGAACAGTGGCCTGGTCAGCGTGTTTCAGTCTCCGCGCAACCAGACGAACAACGCCGGCTACCTGATGGACAACGCCGAGGTCTACCGGGGCGCGCGTGACTTTGGATCCTTGCTCCGGGAACGCGGCGATGCGGACGCGACGTACTGCGATCGGTTTGCCACCGGCATTGCTGCCGGCATGGGCGCGCTATTCAGCACCAGCACCAGAGCATTCAGGATGGCCGACCTTTCAACGCAGACCGAAACCTCGTTCTACCCCGGCACAACCTGCCAGGTGTTTCCACAGGCTTTTGGCGTGACGGAGCTGTCGGGTTATTACGATCAAGCCTGGAATTTTTTCAATGACAACACGCCAGGCTGGGAAAAAGGCACGCTCGATCCGTATCCATGGGCCGTGCTGGGACTGGTAGCCGCCAAACGTGGCGAGACAGGGCTCGCCAACGCGCAACTCGCTTCGATCGAGAATACGTTTTCAGTCAACCGTCCGCTGATCACGATCAACGAGCTCGGGTTTTACCAGCGCACCAAGAGCGTGCTGGCTGGCCGGGCCGACGTTTAAAGCAGCTTTCGCAATTTCAGGAAAGCGATGCGCCTGTGCTCGGCGATCACGTTGCCCTGCAGGCTCATTCGCGCCGAGGCTGCACCAGACCCGATCAATCAGGCTTTATTTTTGCAGCCTGAATCACCTTGCCCCATTTCTCCTGCTCGACGCGCTGGAAGGCGGCAAGCTTTTCGGGACTACCTCCCACCGGCACGGCGCCCAGGTCGGTCAGGCGCTTGGCGACTGCCGGTTGCCTGAGTGCGGCGTCCACTTCAGCGGACAGGCGCTTGACCACGTCTGGCGGCGTCCCGGCGGGCGCGTAAAGCGCATACCAGGATGAAGCTTCAAAATCTTTCATGCTGAGCGCTTCGGCCACCGTGGGCACGTCCGGGTACTCCGGCAGGCGCTGCGCGGTGGTCACGCCAATCATTTTGAGCTTGCCGCTTTTCACAAAAGGCGTGCTGGTCAGCAGGGTGTCAAACATCATCTGCACCTGACCCGCGACGACATCGGCAATCGCCGGACCCGAACCCTTGTAGGGAATGTGCGTCATGAAGGTTGCAGTGCGGTATTTGAAGTATTCCGGCACCAGATGGGATGAGCCACCGTTGCCGGCAGAAGCAAAATTGATCTTGCCGGGGTTGGCCTTGAGATACTTGACAAGTTCAGGCAGGGTGTTGACCGGCAGTACCTGCGGATTGACGACGACGACGATAGGTACCGTCACCACCAGCGACACCGGGGAAAAGTCCTTATTGGCGTCGTAGGGAATTTTCTCGTGCAGCTTGGGATTGATGGCCATGGTGCCGATGCTGGCCATCATCAGGGTGTAGCCATCCGCCGGCGCTTTGGCGGCCTCGGCGACACCGATGAAGCCATGCCCGCCGCCCTTGTTTTCCACAATCACGGTCGTTTTGAGAGACTCGCCAATGGCTTGTCCCAGCACCCGCGCCGTGATGTCGGTGGGGCCGCCGGCCGGAAAGGGCACGATGATGCGGATCGGTCTGGCGGGCCAGGCTTGCGCCGCAGCGGCCCCCGCAAAGACGAAAAGCGCCACGGCGGCAGCCGCCAGCAGGCTACGGCGTGGAATGTTCATGGTGTGTTGCCAGTTTTGAATCAAATGGGGTTGTAGCGCCTGTCTGGATTGCGCCAAGCGCTTCAATTTCGATAGCGCTGTAACCCAGCTCGGCCAGCAGTTCGGCGCTGTGTTCACCCAGGCTTGGCGGGCTCAGCCGAACCCCTGGGCGTTCGCCGCCCAGCGTTAAAGGCAGCAGCACGGTCTGGATTTCGCGTCCGTCGGGCAGCGTGAGAGGGGCAAGACCGCCGGTGGCCTTGAGGTGCGGGTCATCCAGCAAGTCCTCGGGCCGGATGATGGGCGCGAACGGCAGGGCGTGCTGTTCAAACACGGCGCTCAATTCCGCGGCGCTGTAGCTGGCCAGGCGCTCACGCAGCAGCGGCATCATCCAGTCGCGGGCGCGCACGCGGTCGTTGTTGCTCAAAAGGCGTGTGTCGCTCTTCAGGCTGGCAAAGCCGAAGGCATCACAAAACGTTACCCAGGCGCTGTCGCTGACGACGGCCAGAAAGATCTGTTCGCCATCTTTTACCCTGAACACGTCGTAAATGGCCCAGGCCGAAATGCGCGTCGGCATGGGGGCGGCGGGCTGGCCGGTCACCGCAAACTGCATCATGTGCTGGGCCACCAGAAACACGTTGTTTTCGAACAATGCACTTTGCACTTCCTGGCCCTTCCCGGTTTTTTCGCGCTGGGCCAGTGCTGCCATGGCGCCAATCGCGCCAAACATGCCGCCCATGATGTCGTTGACGCTGGAACCGGCACGCAGCGGGTCGCCGGGCCGGCCGGTCATGTAGGCCAGGCCGCCCATCATCTGCACCACTTCGTCAAGCGCGGTGCGGTGGTCATACGGCCCGGGTAAAAAGCCCTTGTGGCTCACGTAAATCAGCCGGGGATTCAGGGACTTGAGGCTGTCGTAATCGAGGCCCAGCTTTTTCATGGTGCCGGGTTTGAAGTTCTCGCAGACGATGTCGGCGGTGGCAATCAGGCGCAGCGCGGCTTGCCTGCCTTGCGGCGTTTGCAAATCAAGCGCCAGGCTCTTTTTGTTGCGGTTGAAGAGCGGGAAGAAGCCCGAACCGGAACCGATCAAGCGGCGCGTGGCGTCGCCCTCGCGGCCATGACCAATCGGTTCGACCTTGATGACTTCGGCCCCCAGGTCTGCCAGCACCAGACCACAACTGGGGCCCATGACCATGTGGGTGAATTCAACGACGCGAATGCCCGCGTAAGGCAACTGCTTTTCAGGGGCGATGTTTTCAGACATGGGCGCCTTTCCGGGTCCAGTGTTCCTGGGTCCAACCCATGGGCAGTCCGGCTTCAGGGGTCATGCCGTAAAGCAGTTCACCGGGCAGACCGGCTTGCAAGGGCGCGCGGGCGGCCATAAGTTCAAGGAAATCGACGCCGGTCCTGACGCCCATCGCTTCGAACATGAACACCAGGTCTTCAGTGACCACATTGCCCGAGGCACCCGGTGCATACGGGCAACCGCCCAAGCCGCCAAGTGAGGAATCAAAGGTACGTACGCCTTCGTCATACGCCGCCAGACAGTTGGCCAGGCCGAGGCCACGCGTGTTGTGCATATGGGCCGCGCCGGCCTTGCTGCCAATCTCGGCGCGCAGGCGTTTGAACAGGCGGCGCACCTGGGCCGGATTGGCGTAACCGGTGGTGTCCGACAAGCCCGACTCGTCGGCGCCCGCAGCCACGCACTGCGCGGCCAGCCGGATCACGTCGTCTTCAGGCACCGCACCTTGCAGGGTGCAGCCAAAGGCGGTCGAGATGCCCGCCTCGATCCTGGCCTGCGGCGCCAGCGCATTGCGCAGCGCCACAACGGCCCGGACTTCTTCAACCATTTCCTCACGCGTCTTGCGCACATTGGCCAGGCTATGGGCGGCGCTGGCCGAGACCGGCAGCGTGAGCTTGTGCACGCCCGCTCTCAGGGCCGCCTCGGCGCCGCGCCGGTTCGGCACCAAGGCCATCACCGTCAGGCCGGGCAGCGTCAACGCATGGCGCACGACCTCGGCCGCATCGGCCATTTGCGGCAGCAGCCTGGCCGGCACAAACGAGCAGACCTCGATTTCGCGCAGGCCGGCCGCGTGCAAGGCGCTGATCCAGCGCAGCTTGTCAGCAGTCGCCATGGTGCGGGCGACGCTTTGCAATCCGTCGCGGGGGCCGACTTCGCTGATCAGCACATCGGCGGTCAGTGGCTTCATGGGTACGCCTCCTTCAGGCAATGAGTTTTAACACCGGAATCAACGGGGAGTCGAGCGCGGCGCGCGTTGCTCACACGACCTTGTCGGTAATCGTCTGGGCATAGGGTACCGAGTCCCGGAAAGACGGGCGCTGCTCAAGACGATCACTGAGCAATGCCAGGCCGGGGTAAAGCCTGCGCCACGGCAGGTCCTGAAAGCGCACCGAAAGGTAGCCGAGCGCCGTCCCGACGGCAATATCCCCGAGGCTAAAGCGATCGCCCGTCGCCCAGAACCCAGAGCCGACGATTTTTGCCATTTCGGCAACTCCGCCATCGATCTTGCGGCGCTGGCGTGCAAGCCATTCCGGGCTGCCGCCACCCGCACGCATTTTCTCGAACAGCGACAGCACCACTGCATCGCAAACCCCGTCACAAAGCACTTCCAGCTTGCGCGCAGCGAGCTTGCCATCAATGTCGTCCGGCAACAAAGGAATCTGCGGATGCTTGAGCTCAAGGTACTGCAGGATGTAGCTCGATTCATACACGCTCGAGCCATCGGGCAGCAGCAGGACCGGCAGCTTTTCGAGCGGGTTGTAGCGTGGCGTGCTGGTGGTACTGTGCCACGGCACTTCGGTCAGCAGTTCGAACGGCAGGCCTTTTTCAGCCAGGGCAATGCGCACCTTGCGCGCATACGGACTCGGGGTTGCACTGATGAGTTTGAACATGGGATTTTTCCTGAAAAAAGGGGGTTGATCAGCCCGATCAGCATGGGCGCGCGCAGGGACTGGCGCAACTGACCGTCAAAGTTTCCACCGACACGGGCCAGCATACCGCGAAGGCGAGCGGCATCGTCAAAATGGAGCCATGCTCTTGCACCCCCTGGATGAAATCAAAAATTACATTCATTCAGGCCCCGGATAAAACAATTCAATGTTGATGGCCCCTTTCACAGTATCGAATAAAGTACGGTCATGCAAAAAGCCAGCCCGAACGACACGAAAACCCCCTCCCCCGGCATTCAGGCCGTCCTGTTCGATGCCTATGGAACACTGTTTGACGTCTACAGCGTCGGCCTGCTGGCCGAGCAGCTGTTTCCAGGTCGCGGCCAGGCTTTGAGCGTGATGTGGCGCGACAAGCAGATCGAGTACACGCACCTGGTCAGCACCAGCAGCCACGGCGCGCATTACCAGCCATTCTGGGACCTGACCCGCGCCGCACTGCGCTACGCCTGCAAACGCCTGGGCCTGGACCTGAGCGACGAAGGCGAGGACAAGCTGATGAACCAGTACCGCCACCTGTCGGCGTTTCCGGAAAACCGGGACGTGCTGCAGGCGCTGAAAAACCGCGGCATCGTCACCGGCATTTTGTCCAACGGCGACCCGGCCATGCTCGCGGCGGCGGTGAAATCGGCCGGTCTGCAGGACTTGATCGACCATGTCATCAGCGTGGACGCCGTCCGCAAATACAAAACCCATCCCGACGCCTATGCGCTCGGCCTGCAGGCGACCGGCCTGCAGGCGCGGCAAATCGGTTTTGTCAGCTGTAACAGCTGGGACGCGCTGGCCGCCACCTGGTTTGGCTACCAGACGCTCTGGGTCAACCGCTACCAGCTGCCTTTTGAAGAGCTGGGCACGCAGCCGCTGTACACCGGCACCAGCCTGCGCGATGTGCTGTTGCTGCCGGGCCTGCGGGACCAGGACTTGCCGCTTGAAGGCGCGCCGGCGTGACGCCTGGGGACGTGCTGCTGATAGGCGCGGGCGGATTGGCTGCGGGCGCGGTCAACGCCATGGCCGGTGGCGGCACGTTTTTTTCGTTTCCGGCGCTGCTGGCCGCCGGCTTGCCGCCGGTGGTGGCCAATGCCAGCAACTCGGTTGCGCTGTGGCCCGGCAGTTTGACTGGCGCCTGGGCCTACCGGCGGGAGCTGGCCCGCTACAAGCGGTATTTGCTACCGATGGGCGCAGCCTCGCTGCTGGGCGGCGCAGCCGGCGGAATGCTGCTGCTGGCCGCCGGCGATGCGCGTTTTGCCGCCTTGATTCCCTGGCTGCTGGCCTTTGCGACGCTGCTCTTTGCCTTCAGCCCGCAGCTGTCAAAGGCCTTGAAGAAGATGCGCCAGCGTGGCGCTGCGGCTCCATCCGGTGCAGATGCCAGCACGGATAACGGCCACGGCGCCGGTTCGCCCGCCGGCTGGGCGGTGCAGCTGCTGGTGTCGGTGTACGGCGGCTTTTTTGGCGCCGGCATGGGCATTTTGATGATGGCCAGCCTGGCGATGGGCGGGCATGAAGACGTGCAGCACATCAACGCGCTGAAAAACCTGCTGTCTGCGGTGATTTACAGCGTTACCGTCATCACCTTCATCGTCGCCGGCGCGGTCAGCTGGCCGCAGACGCTGGTGATGCTGCTGACCGCCAGCCTGGGCGGCTACTGCGGTGCCCGCATGGCGCGCAAAATCCAGGGCCCCTGGCTGCGCCGCATGGTGATTGCCGTCGGCGGCGCGCTGACGGTTTATTACTTTTACAGGACGCTCGGCTGATCCGGCCCCTTTACTCTTGACGACTTTGCATTTGTGTTTTTAAAAAGGAACCTACCCATGACCACCCACACTACCGAACGCACCCCCAGCCACCGCCTGCAGGTGGCGACTGAGCTTTACCGTTTCATCGAAGACAAGGTGCTGCCCGGCACCGGCGTTGCCAGCGCTGCCTTCTGGACCGGCTTTGACGCCATCGTCGCCGACCTGGCGCCGAAAAATATCGCCCTGCTGGCCGAACGCGACCGCCTGCAGACCGAGCTGGACACTTGGCACAAGGCAAACCCTGGCCCCATCGCCGACATGCCCGCTTACCGCACCTTTCTGGAGAAAATCGGCTACCTGGTGCCGCAGCCCGCCGCCGTCACCATCACCACCGCCAACGTCGATGCGGAACTGGCGGTGCAGGCCGGTCCGCAGCTCGTGGTGCCAATTCTGAATGCGCGCTACGCACTCAATGCCGCCAACTCACGCTGGGGCTCGCTGTATGACGCGCTGTATGGCACCGACGCCATTGCCGAAACCGGTGGCGCCGAAAAGGGCAAGGGCTACAACCCGGTGCGCGGCGCCAAGGTAATTGCATTTGCCCGCAATTTCCTCGACCAGGCCGCGCCGCTGGCTGAAGGTTCACACAAGGACTCGACCGGCTACCGCGTTGAAGGCGGCAAGCTCACGGTCACGCTAAAAAACGGCGCTACGACGGGTCTGAAGAAAGCAGCCCAGTTCATCGGCTACCAGGGCGATGCCGCCGCGCCCGCGTCGGTGCTGTTGCAGCACAACGGCCTGCACATCGACATCATCATCGACCGCAGCACCGCCATTGGCAAAACCGATGCGGCCGGCGTCAGCGACCTGGTGCTCGAATCGGCCCTCTCGACCATCCTTGACCTGGAAGATTCGGTAACCGTGGTCGATGCCGAGGACAAGGTGCTGGCCTACAGCAACTGGCTCGGCATTTTGCAAGGCACGCTGACTGAAGAAGTGAGCAAGGGCGGCAAAACTTTCACGCGCGGCCTGAACCCCGACCGCGAATACACGGGCGCTAACGGCCAGCCGGTATCGCTGCACGGCCGCTCGCTGATGTTTGTGCGCAATGTAGGTCATTTGATGACCAATCCGGCCATCCTGTACGAAGGCGGCAAGGAAATCCCCGAAGGCATTCTGGACGCGGTCGTGAGCGTGACGATTGCCATGCATGACCTGAAGCGGCGCGGCCAGCCCGGCATCAAGAACTCGCGCACCGGTTCGGTCTATATCGTCAAGCCCAAGATGCATGGCCCCGCCGAAGTCGCCTTTGCCGCCGAACTGTTCGGCCGTGTCGAAGCGCTGCTGGGCCTGCCGGCCAACACCGTCAAGCTCGGCATCATGGACGAAGAGCGCCGCACCAGCGTCAACCTGAAAGCCTGCATTGCCGAGGCTGGCGCGCGCGTGGCCTTCATCAACACCGGCTTCCTGGACCGCACCGGCGGCGAAATGCACAGCGCCATGCAGGCCGGCCCCATGATCCGCAAGGGCGACATGAAGGCCAGCGAGTGGATTGCCGCGTACGAGCGCAACAATGTGTTGGTCGGCCTCGGCTGCGGCCTACGCGGCAAAGCGCAAATTGGCAAGGGCATGTGGGCCATGCCCGACTTGATGGCCGCCATGATCGAGCAAA
>JAYWDL010000255.1:0-13072 GCA_043779865.1 Polaromonas sp. | reverse complement strand
GAAACTCGCTGTTGCTGCCAGCGCGGTCAATGGCCCCGGCATACCAGACCTCGTCGCCCGGCTGGAACAGCGTAGCGTTGGCGCCCACCTCGCGCACGATGCCCACCGCGTCGTAGCCGAGTACCTTGTAGTCACCCTCAACCGGAGCGGCACCCGCCCGAAGCTTGGTATCTACCGGGTTAACGGAAACTGCCTGTACCTCAACCAGCAGGTCGCGGCTATTGCTGCCCTTGACACTCGGGCGCGGCAACTCAATGTCGCTCAAGCTGTCGCTCGCGCCCAGCGGGCCTGGCTGGCGGTATCCGACGGCCTTCATGCGGCAAGCTCTTCAGACGTGTTGGCAGCCTCAAACCTGTCCGCGCGGTAAGCCGGATAGCTCGTGTAGCCCTCGGCACTGCCGCCGAACAGGGAGGCGGGCTGCAATTCGTTGAGCGGCCAGCCGTTTTTCAGGCGTTCCGGCAGGTCCGGGTTGGCGATAAAACTTCGGCCAAAGGCCACCAGGTCGGCATGGCCCTCGTCCAGAATCTGGTTGGCGCGCGCCAGGTCATAACGACCCGCCACAATCAGCGTTCGCGTGAAGCTCAGGCGCAAGGCTTTGCGGAAAGATTCGTCAATGGTGGGCGCATCGCTCCACTCGGCCTCTGCAATGTGCAGATAGGCCAGCCCATTGCGGTCCATCCGGCTGGCGGCTTCCAGAATGGTCGGCAAAATGTCGGGGCAGTTCATGCCGCGCGCCGTGATGTAGGGCGACAGGCGCAGACCCGTACGCTCCGCACCAATGGCATCGGTTACCGCCGCCACCACTTCGTCCAGAAAGCGCAGCCGGTTGTTACGCGAGCCACCATAAGCATCGCTGCGCAGGTTGGAGGTGGTGCGCAGAAACTGGTCAATCAGGTAGCTGTTGGCGCCGTGAATTTCCACGCCATCAAAACCCGCGGCGACGGCGTTCAGGGCAGCCTGGCGAAAGTCGGCCACCACTTGCGTGATTTCATCGGTTTCAAGCGCGCGGGGTGTGGGGCAATCAACCATGCTTCCGTTGCCAGCGGCATCCGATGCCAGCCAGATTTGTCCTTCAAACGGCACAGCCGACGGTGCCACTGGCAGCGCGCCACCATGAAAGTGCGTGTGCGACATGCGCCCGGTGTGCCAGAGCTGTAGAAATATCTTGCCACCTTTGGCATGCACGGCCTGAGTTACCAGCTTCCAGCCGTCAATTTGCGCGGGGGTATAAACGCCCGGCGTGTTGGAATAACCCTTGCCCTGCGCAGAAATGTCGGTGGCCTCGGCAATCACCAGGCTGGCAGAAGCGCGCTGACCATAGTACTCGGCCATCATGGCATTCGGCACGTCGCCCGGCTGGGAGCTTCTGGCGCGGGTTAGCGGCGGCATGACCATTCGGTTGGCAAGCTGGAGGACACCAAGCGTGTGGCGCTTGAACAAGGCGGTCGAAGTTGTCATGTAAATTTCCAGAAAAAACAATGAAGTGTCAGATGAATAGACTTTACCGCGTAGTCGTTTAATTGTTAATAGGTTAAGTTGTTGATTTAATATCAAAATATATTTGATAATTGACCCTGTTGACCGTTGTTATAGCCCATTCAAATGTTTAATCTGTCAGATATTCAACTTTTCATCCGGGTCAGCGAAACCGGCGGCATCAGCATGGCCGCGCGGAGTCTGGCCCTGACCCCTGCGACGGCCAGTGCCGCGCTCAAGCGGCTTGAGCGGCAACTCGGTAGCCAACTGTTCGAGCGGTCTACCCGCTCCTTGCGCCTGACCCAGGCCGGCGAGAATTTTCTGGGTTACTGCGTGCAGTCATCGCAATTGCTGGAAGAAGGTGTGGCAGCTCTCAAGCAGGGCCGCGAGGAACTCTCCGGAGAAATCCACCTCGGTGCGCCCTCCGACCTGGGCCGTGATCGACTGGACGCGGTGCTGGAGCCTTTTCGACAGCGCCATCCGCACATCCGGCTGATCATGCATCTGTCGGACGGCATCCACGACCTGTACCGCAACCCGATAGATCTGGTTTTGCGTTACGGTTTGCTGCGCGACTCCAATCTGATCGCCAAAAAGCTCTGCGTCAATGATCGGGTAATTTGCGCAGCGCCAGCCTATATTGCTCGCGTTGGACGGCCGCTTACTATCGAAAACCTGGCGCAGCATAACTGCATCTGCTTTTATCGCAATGGCGAACTCTTTAACCACTGGCGCCTGTTTTACCAAGGTCAGCCGCGCGAGGTTCAAGTCAGTGGCGACAGGGCTGCCGATGACGGCGCCTTGGTGCGCAAGTGGGCTTTGCAGGGATTCGGCATTGCCTACAAATCGCGGCTGGATATTCACAGCGACCTGACCTCGGGGCAGCTCATCGATCTTTTTCCAGACGCCCAGTGCGAACAGGTTCCGCTTTATGCAGTCTATCCAAGCCGACAGTATCAGCCAGCTCGATTAAAGGCATTGCTTGAATTCCTTCAACAGGCTTTTCAGGCGTCAAAAGGTGGCAAATAAGCGAGCCCTCCCACCCAAGCTGTCCAGACCTCACCTGTTGCTGCCCCAGCGTTTCTGACCGCACCCAGAAAAGCTGCAACTACGGCACATTTGAAAAAACGAAACATGGTGAATCTTTTGAATAGGGCCTGGTAAACGACTGCGGCGCATCACAAGCAAAAAAACCCGCCAACCGACCCGTTATCGGTTGGCGGGTCTGGTCATCCCGTTTAATTCACAAGGGTCGGATCCGAGTTATCGTCGCTCGCCAGCGTCAGTCCGTTGATGTCAATCGGGTCGCTGTTGGCGTCGTTGTTGGCGATCAGCTGGCTGATGTAGTCAAACACGTTGCTGATGGTCTGCTCCATCACCGGCGGCGTGCCGCCACCCACACCGGACGAAACCTCGCCGCCACCACTGCCACCGCAGCCTGCGAGCAACACCGCGCTCAGCGCTGCGCCCGCCATGAGTTTTGAATTGAGCTTAAGCATGATTTTCTCCTTTGAGCGCCAACGCTTACCTGGAACCCGCGTTCGGCGTATTCAGGTACGGGAAGGTGGTCAAAAAGGGAACCGTTGCCTGGTCCACCGCATCATGAATATTGGCTGCGTTAGGCAAACCGTTGGTTCCAGCTGCAGCCATGAGGGAGGTCAGTGCCGTCGCATCGCACTTTGAAGTCAGCGACGGGACGCCGGGAACCGAGTTGAGCTTCAATGCGTCGTTGGAGCCATTGATGGCGCACAGGCCGCCAACAGTTGCCACCAGCGCAATATCAACCACGTCGTCTTTAGGACGGCGACCATTCGGAAAACCGGCCAGGTCTTTGGCCATCGCAAGGTTGGCAGTCCCCCCCACACGAAGCACTTCCCCAGCGACACCCAATCGATTCTGGTCAGCGAACTGCACCGGCGAAATTGCCGTGTTCAGACGCAGCATTTCGGACGGCGTAGGCGTTGCGGGCTTGTTGACACCCGTAATACCAGTCAGGAAGGTGGTGAGCAAATCAGTGCGTGGCAAGTTGGTAGGCGCCACAGCTTTGGCATCACCGGCCAGCACAATTCCGAGCAGGGCTGGCAAGGTGGGGTTGGAAACGTAGGTCAGGAACTGGCCGTCGTCTTTCGGGCTGGAAGCATTGAACTTGTCCTTGTCAGGCAAACCGATCACCAGTTCATTCACCAGCGGATTGCCCAGACGCGACACCTGGGTCCAGGCGCCACCGACTTTTTCAGCCTTGTCATTGCCGGAGCCGGGCTTGCCATTGAGCAATCGGCCCTGACGCAGACTGGCGGTAGTCCAGCCGCCAATGACCTTTTCAGCGCCAGCAGTCAGGCAATCCTTGTGTACTTCAAGCGCCAGCGTGGTGATGTTGGCTTTTTGAATGACATGCTGGCCGCCCATGCCGGCCGCATCCTTGTTCGCCGGGTCGAGCAGGAAGGCTGCAGGCGCGTTCACCAGGTCAAACACAGGGCCAAGATTGACGGCAAAGCCTTCCTGGCGCTGGCCGACAAATACTTTGCCCTGGTCTTTGCCGGCCGGGCAGCCTGGAATGGTGACAGTGTGGATATGTTTGCCGGCATAGGCCGCGTAGGCTGCGGTGTCGCCCAGCGTCTTGACACCGATGTAGTCAACCGGCTTTTCAAAAGTGCCATTACCGCCGGTCTTGACCAAAGGCGCACCGGCACTCTTGCGTCGCTCGCCGCGAACAACATTGACGGTATAGGTTTCATTGACGTTCAGGTTGGCATCGTTGAGGGTGCTGACCGCGCCTGCCTGGATCAGCGGAATCGGAACGCTGGCCGACCCAATGGAAAGTGGGATGGATTTGAGAGTATTTTTGAAGCGAAACTGGAAGGTGATATCTTCCACCCCATCGCCGGTGTTGTCGATATGAATTTCGTACAACGCATTGGGGTCCAGCTGGAAGTAGTTGGGGCCGCCGTACGGAGCTTGAAGAGGCTGGTAATTGGCCAGCAGGGTGACGTAATCAGAGCGGCCACCCGTGCCATTGGCGGCAATGCCTTCATAACTACGGAACATGTAGAAATCAGTTCCGTCGACTTTGGGCGCCGTGGTGATAAAGGGCGCCTCGCGGTGGCTGGAAGCCAAGGCTCCGCCAGCAGCAACTAACAGCAAGCACGCTTTGGCTAGGTGCCCCAATTTCGTTTTCATGGTTGATCTCCTGATTCTGGATACAGCACATGCTGTTTGAAGAGTACGCAGTCATGGGTAAATCAGATTCAAAATAAACGAATTGGCTGTCAAATGGCGATGGATGACCAGAGCGCCGTCATCGCGAGGCTGCAGGCCGTGGTGTATTGTTATTGACGCGCAGTTCGCACCGCAGCCGGCAAAGCCTGCGGATGGCTGGTGCGAAACGGACTGATATCAAGCCCGCCGCGACGTGTGTAGCGCGCATACACCGTCAGTTTGACAGGCTTGCAGCGCGTCCAGATATCCATGAAGATACGCTCGACGCACTGCTCATGAAACTCATTGTGGTTGCGAAAACTCACCAGGTATTGCAACAGGCCTTCCTCGTTGATCTGCGGGCCGGTGTAGCTGATCCGCACGCTGCCCCAGTCCGGCTGTCCCGTCACCAGGCAATTGCTTTTGAGCAGGTTGCTGGTCAGCACTTCGGTGACCGGCTGCTCGTCAAAGGTGGCAGTCAGCAACTCGGGCGCGGGCGTGTAACGCGTGCATTCGACGTCCAGCCGGTCCAGGCTCAGGCCGTCGAGTTCCGCGACGTCTTCGCGGTCGAAAAATTCGGGCAGCAGCAGTTTCACGCCGACTGTCGAGGCTTGCGGAGCACCGCGCCATGCGGCTTCGCTGATATCGGCCCGAAGCCGCGCCTGCACCTGGGCCGTATCGGCAAACCGGGTGTTGTTAAAGCTGTTCAGGTAGAGCTTGAAGGACTTGCTTTCAACGATGTTGGGCGTTTCGCAGGGCACGGTGAAATGCGCCAACGCCACCTGCGGCTTGCCACGCAGATTGAGCCAGCTCAGTTCAAAGGCCATCCACAGGTCGGCGCCAAAAAAGGGGGGCGTTGCGCCAACGCCAATCTCCTCCCGCTTGCCGGCGCGCGGAATCGGAAACAGCAGCGACGCATCATACTGGTCGGCATAGGCAGAGGCCTTGCCCAATGGGGAGTGTTCAGGATTGCTCATTTCAACTTGGCTTTCAGGTCGGGCCGGCGGCGTCAAGGTGTGGAATCAGCCATTGCAGCAAACGGTCCACCACGCCGGGAGGCAAATCATGGCCCATGCCTTCGATACCGGCCAGCCTGGCGCCGGGAATGCGGCGGGCGGTGTCTTCGCCGCAGGCAAACGGCACCAGGGGATCGGCCTTGCCATGCAGCACCAGCGTCGGCACGGCCACGCCAGTCAGCGCGGCGGCGCGCGTGCGGTCGGCCAGGACGGCGACCATCTGCCGCAAAATGCCCTGCGGATAAAAACTGCGCTGGGCTGCAACTCGAACGGATTCGCGCAGTTCAGCATCGCTCATCGGAAAACCCGGGCTGCCGATGGCCTTGAACAGCCCGACAGAATGCTCGATGGCGGCCTGCCGGCTTTTGTCGGCCGGGCGGCTCAACAGGGCGCGCGTGACTTCAGGCCGGGCCTCGGGCAAGCCACGCGCGCCGCTCGAACTCATGATGCTGGCCAGACTCAACACCCGCGCAGGAACCAAAAGAGCCAGGCGCTGGGCAATCATGCCGCCCATGCTCACGCCCACAAGATGTGCCTTGTCAATCTGCAATGCATCCAGCACGCCCAGCGCATCGGCTGCCATGTCTTGAAGGGTATAAGGCGGCGTGATGCGCAAGCCCAGCCGGTATTTCAGCCCCGCCCACAACAGTCGGGGTTTGCCCAGCGCATCAAGATGCTGGCTCAGGCCCGCATCACGATTGTCAAAACGCACCACCCGGTAGCCGGCATCAACCAGCGCCTGCACCAGGGCGGGTGGCCAGGCAATCAGCTGCATGCCAAGCCCCATGATGAGCATCACCACCGGCCGGGGCTGGCCCTGCGCATTGACGCCCGCGCCGCTGTCCTCGACTTCGACATCAATCCCGTTTGCTCTTATTTTCATAGCTGCTTACGCAGGTAACGCCTGCGCCAGATGGTTATTTGACTAAAAATTTACCAGCCTGGGAGCTGAAGTCTGCGCAGGCCGGGTTAGCGAAGCGTAACCCGAAATCCGGCATGTGCAGTGCTTGCCTGTCGGGCTGTGTCTACGCTTACCGGCATGAAGCGCTTATGAATCCGACAGCTGCCGGCGCCGGAACACCAGGCGGTCCAGCGCGGAGGCGCCAGCGTCAAAGCGATAACCTTCTGCGTCAAAACCCTGCAGCTTTTCAACGCTTGCCAGCTTGTTTTCAACAGCGTAGCGCACCATCAGGCCGCGTGCACGCTTGGCCATGAAGCTGATGATTTTGTAGTGCTCGCCCCTGAACTCTTCAAACACGCAGGACACTACCCGGGCTTTCAGCACCTTGCGGTCAACGGCCTTGAAATACTCCTGGCTGGCCAGGTTCACGATGACGGGTGACGTGTCAGCGGCAGCACGTTCATTGAGGTAGTCGGCAATCTGCGAGCCCCAGAATTGGTAAAGATTTTTGCCATGTCCGGTGGCCAGCGCCGTTCCCATTTCCAGCCGGTACGGCTGCATCCAGTCGAGTGGGCGCAGAACGCCGTACAAACCACTCAAAATGCACAGATGGTCTTGCGCCCAGGCCAGTTGCGCCTCACTCAGGGTTCTGGCATCCAGCCCTTCGTACACATCGCCATTGAAGGCAAGCACGGCCTGCTTCGAATTCCTGGCGGTAAACCGGGATGACCAGGCTGCGTAGCGAGCCACATTCAGGCCAGACAAGGCATCCGAGAGTGTCATCAGGCTGCTGATCTGCTGGGGCGTTTTCGCCTTCAGCACGTCAATCAGTTCGGCCGACTGGCGCTTGAAGAGCGGCTGGGTATGCGCCGCAATATGCGGCGGGGTGTCGTAGTCCAGAGACTTGGCGGGTGAAAGTAAAAACAGCATGGCTTTGAGTTCTTCAGGTCAGGCAAAGGACTGACTTTACACAGCTGTTGCGTCCGGCAAGTCCTGCCAGTTCCCAACCCTCTGTTCACGCCTTCGCTGCCTGGCCGCGCTTGCAAGCCCAGTCGAATAAAATCGGGCCAGTTCCATCCAACCCAAGGCGGCATCCTGCGATGCCGTTTTTCATTGCCCCATGACTGAAGTTGCCACCCCACCACCCGCCTCCCCTGCCACTGAAGCTGCCAAGGCAAACCCGTTCACACCGGGTCTGGACAGCCTGGCCAAATCGTTTGAGCCCGCGGCAAGTGACAGCCACTGGGGTCCGCTATGGGAGCAAAGCGGCCAGTACGAGCCGACGCTGGACGCATCCAAGCCCTCGTTTGCCATCCAGCTGCCGCCGCCCAACGTCACCGGCACGCTGCACATGGGCCATGCGTTCAACCAGACCATCATGGATTCGCTCACGCGCTACCACCGCATGAAGGGCGACAACACGCTGTGGGTTCCGGGCACCGACCATGCTGGCATTGCGACGCAAATCGTGGTCGAGCGCAAGCTGCAGAGTGACGCTGAAGGAGGCAAAACCCGCCACGACCTCGGCCGCAAGAATTTCGTCGCCAAGGTCTGGGAATGGAAGGAAGAGTCCGGCGCCACCATCACGCGCCAGATGCGCCGCATGGGCGACTCGGTGTCGTGGAAGCATGAATACTTCACCATGGACCCGAAAATGTCCAGGGTCGTCACCTCGACCTTTGTGCAGCTTTATGAGCAGGGCCTGATTTACCGGGGCAAGCGGCTGGTCAACTGGGATCCCGTGCTCAAGTCTGCCGTCAGCGACCTGGAAGTCGAAAGCGAGGAAGAAGACGGCTTCATGTGGCACATCCGCTATCCGCTGGCAGACGGCTCCGGCTCCCTGACCGTCGCCACGACGCGCCCCGAAACCATGCTGGGCGACGTGGCGGTGATGGTGCATCCTGAAGACGTGCGCTACATGCACCTGATTGGCAAGGAAGTCGTTTTGCCGCTGTGCGACCGCAACATTCCGGTGATTGCTGACGACTACGTCGATAAGGAATTTGGCACCGGTGTGGTCAAGGTCACTCCCGCGCACGACACGAACGACTATGCGGTTGGCCAGCGCCACCAGTTGCCCATCATTGGCGTCTTGAACCTCGATGCATCCATCAACGACAACGCGCCTGAAAAATATCGCGGACTAGACCGCTTTGTGGCGCGCAAGCACGTGGTGGCCGACCTGGAAGCGCAGGGCTTTCTGGTCGAAGTGAAAAAGCACAAGCTGATGGTGCCACGCTGCGCCCGCACCGGCCAGGTGATCGAGCCCATGCTGACCGACCAGTGGTTTGTTGCCATGACCAAGGTCAGCGAGCAGGACCCGACCGGCAAGTCCATCGCGCAAAAAGCCATCGACGCCGTGGACAGCGGCGCGGTGAAATTCGTCCCAGAGCAATGGGTCAACACCTACAACCAGTGGATGGGCAACATCCAGGACTGGTGTATTTCGCGCCAGCTCTGGTGGGGCCACCAGATTCCGGCCTGGTACGACAAAGACGGCAAGGTCTATGTCGCCGCCGACGAAGCCGCAGCGCAGCGCCAAGCCCCCGGCAAAACCCTGCGCCGCGATGAAGACGTGCTTGACACCTGGTATTCGTCAGCCCTCGTGCCCTTCTCTTCGCTGGGCTGGCCGGAAAAAACAAAAGAGCTGGACCTGTTCCTGCCCTCCAGCGTACTCGTCACCGGCTACGACATCATCTTTTTCTGGGTCGCCCGGATGATCATGATGACCACGCATTTCACCGGCCAGGTGCCGTTCAAACACGTGTACATCCACGGCCTGGTAAAAGATTCGCAGGGCAGGAAGATGAGCAAGTCCGAGGGCAATGTGCTCGACCCGGTGGACTTGATTGACGGCATTGAACTGGCGCCGCTGCTGGACAAACGCTCGCAAGGTCTGCGCAAACCCGAGACGGCGCCGCAGGTTCGCAAGAACACCGAGAAGGAATTTCCGGCCGGCATCCCCGGCTACGGTGCTGATGCCTTGCGCTTTACCTTTGCCTCGCTGGCCAGCCTGGGCCGCAGCATCAACTTTGACAGCAAGCGCTGCGAAGGCTACCGCAATTTCTGCAACAAGCTCTGGAACGCCACCCGCTTTACGCTGATGAACTGCGAAGGCCAGGACTGCGGCCTGAATGAGCACAGCAAGGACCAGTGCGCGCCCGGTGGCGAGTTTGAAAACTATCTGACTTTCTCGCAGGCCGACCGCTGGATTTCATCGACCCTGCAGCGCGTGGAGCTTGACGTGGCCAAGGGCTTTGCCGACTACCGCCTGGACAACGTGGCCGGCAGCATTTACCAGTTCATCTGGGACGAATTCTGCGACTGGTACCTGGAAATTGCCAAGGTGCAGATCCAGACGGGCACCGACTCGCAAAAACGCGCCACGCGCCGCACGCTGATCCGCACGCTCGAAGCCATCATGCGACTGGCGCATCCCCTGATTCCATTCATCACCGAGGAACTCTGGCAAAAGGTGGCGCCCGTGGCAGGCAAAGCAGGCCCCTTCATCGGCATGGTCGTCTACCCGCAATGCCAGCCCGAAAAAATCGACCCACAAGCCGAAGCGGACATCACCAAGCTCAAAACCCTGGTCGATGCCTGCCGCAACCTGCGCGGCGAAATGAAAGTGTCCCCCGCTACCCGGCTGCCGCTGTTGGTAGTGGGCGATACCGATTTCATCAATGCGGTGTCGCCCGTGCTCAAGTCGCTGGCCAAGCTCAGTGAAGTCAAGGTGTTCGCGTCTGAAGCCGAATGGGTGGCCGCTGCAGAGGCCGCGCCCGTGGCCGTGGTGGGCGATGCCCGCGTCTGCCTGTACATGGAAGTCGATGTGGCTGCAGAAAGGGCGCGTCTGGGCAAGGAAGCCACGCGTCTGGAAGGCGAGCTGGTCAAGGTCCAGGCCAAGCTGGGCAACGAGACTTTTGTCGCCAAGGTGCCGCCCGCCGTGCTGGAGCAGGAGCGCAAGCGCCTGACTGACTTCACCGCGACGCTGGAGAAAATCCGGGAGCAGCTGGCGCGTTTGAAGTAAAGCGCAGGGGGGCGACGTTGCGCAGAAGCGTCGCCTGCACCGCAGAGCTCGGGACAATTTCACCGGGCGATTGACGCACGTCAAGTCAAGCCCCAGTCTGACCGCCTACGCTAGGCTCACTGCCGGAAAATCTTATTTTTCTCATTAAAGTTCATGCAAAAACACACATTAAACAAAGCGGTTTTTCCGGTTGCCGGACTTGGCACACGTTTTTTGCCTGCCACCAAGGCCCAGCCCAAGGAAATGCTGCCTGTTGTAGACAAGCCGCTGATCCAGTACGCGGTGGAAGAGGCTTACTCGGCCGGCATACGGAACATGATTTTTGTCACCGGCCGCAACAAGCGGGCCATCGAAGACCATTTTGATACTGCTTACGAACTGGAAAACGAGCTGGAGAGGGCAGAAAAACATGCGTTGCTGTCGATGGCGCGCTCCGTTCAGCCCGACGACATGAATGTTTCCTTTGTTCGCCAGCCCCGCTCGCTGGGCTTGGGTCATGCAGTGCTTTGCGCTGAACATCTGGTTGGCAAGGAGCCTTTTGCCGTGCTGCTGGCCGACGATTTGATGGTCGGTCCGTCTGGCGGCCCGTCGGTGCTGTCGCAAATGGCGGCACAGTTCGAGCAGCTTCAGCAATCCATACTTGCCGTGCAGGAAGTACCGCTGGAGCACACCCGCCGCTACGGCATCGTGGCGGGTGAAGCTGTAAGCCCGGGTCTGATGAAGGTCCGGAAAATTGTTGAAAAACCGGCTTCGGACGTGGCGCCATCCCGCATGGGCGTGGCTGGACGGTACATCCTGACGCCTGCTATTTTTGACCATATCCGCCGTCAGGCTTCAGGCGTGGGCGGCGAGATCCAGCTGACTGACGGCATTTCCAGCCTACTGGGCGAGGAAATCGTCTATGCCTTCCAGTACCAGGGCAAGCGCTACGACTGCGGCAGCAAGGAAGGCTTTCTGGAGGCGACTGTGGAACTGGCGTTGCAACACCCTGAAGTCGGCGAACACTTTCGCCATTACCTCAAAGGGCTCAAGCTCGACTGAGTCTTGACTAGGGCACCAATACCGGCAAGGTTTCAACGCCGTTTCAGGACATGAATAAAGTCGCTGCCAGCGGTTTGCTGATCGACCAGATCATTGCCGGTCTGCCTGGCAAAAGCCTGAAAATCCCGGGTTGAACCAGCATCGGTCGAGACCACGCGCAAGAGTTGGCCGCTCACCATTTCAGCCAGCGCTTTTTTGGCTTTCAAAATAGGCAACGGGCAATTGAGGCCGCGCGTGTCGAGTTCTTTGTCAATGATCATGGGACTCCTGGAATTGCTGCTATTTTAAGCAATAAGATATGCAGCCTGAGCGGACCATTTGCTGCAAGCGCGTTCAGTAAGGGTTTTCGCCTCACCCCCATCAACTCAAGCACATGGGCATGCAAAACTCACGCCGGAAAGACACCGGTAGACAGGTAGCGGTCGCCCCGGTCACAGATAATGAAGACGATCACTGCGTCTTTCACGGTTTTGGCAATTTCCTGCGCCACCCAGCAGGCGCCAGCGGCCGAAATGCCGGCAAAAATGCCTTCCTCGCGCGCCAGCCGGCGACACATGTCTTCAGCATCGGCCTGGCTGACCAGCACCAGTTCATCGACAGCGCTGGGATCGTAAATCTTGGGCAGGTACTCTTGCGGCCACTTGCGGATGCCCGGAATGCGCGAGCCCTCGCTGGGCTGCGCCCCGATGATCCTGATTGAAGAATTTTTCTCTTTCAGGTAGCGCGAAACGCCGGTGATGGTGCCGGTGGTGCCCATGGCACTGACAAAATGGGTGATGGTGCCAGACGTATCTGACCAGATTTCGGGGCCAGTGGTTTCGTAATGAACCAGCGGATTGTCGGGGTTGGCAAACTGGTCAAGCACCCAGCCCTTGCCCTCCTGCTGCATCTGCTCTGCCAGATCACGCGAATACTCGATGCCAGCGCTTTTGGGTGTCAGGATCAGCTCGGCGCCAAAGGCTTTCATGGTTTGGGCACGCTCGATGCTCAGGTCTTCCGGCATGATCAGCACCATGCGATAGCCCTTGATGGCGGCGGCCATGGCCAGGGCAATACCAGTGTTGCCCGAGGTTGCTTCAATCAGCGTATCGCCCGGCTTGATGTCGCCGCGCTCTTCGGCGCCCCGGATCATGGCCAGCGCGGGACGGTCCTTGACCGAGCCTGCCGGATTGTTACCTTCGAGCTTGCCGAGGATGATATTGCCGCGCGACGCGTTTTCAGTGGCAGCAATACGCTGCAAGGCAACCAGCGGTGTTTTTCCGACCGCGTCTTCAATAGTTAAAAATTTCATACGCCACACTGTGCCATAATTTCGCTCTTCGCATCCTTCAGCCCGGGTGGTGAAATTGGTAGACGCAGGGGACTCAAAATCCCCCGCCGAAAGGCGTGCCGGTTCGATTCCGGCCCCGGGCACCA
>JAYWDL010000254.1:0-4811 GCA_043779865.1 Polaromonas sp. | reverse complement strand
CGCTGCCACACCGGGTCTATCAGGGTGTAGCGGTGGGTCGGCTGGCCTGTTGAATGGTAGTAAGTGCGATCGCAGGCCTGATCCAGCGCAAATAACCCTTGCTGAACCGCCGTGGCCAGCTCGCGCAACCGGTCCTGGTAAGGCAGGCCGGTCAGGCCTTCAATAGCTACCTGCGCGGCGTTGCTGACAGCGAAGTAGTTGTGCAGCGCTTGCGTCAGGTGAAAAGCCTGGCTGCCCCGGTTACGCGTGTGCAGGACCTGGCTCAGGGTCCGGCTCAGCGTGATGCGCAGGCTTACCTGCAAACCGGGCGGGAAGGCATCGAGTCCGGCATAGTGGTCGGCCTGCGCGCAAGGTTCCAGGCTCAAGCTGATTTCGTCGTCGCTGCTGTCGTGAATCGCACTGATTTGCCACGGCAGATTGCGCACCGGGCCATGCTGCGCCGCGCTCTCTAGCATGCCCTGCTTGGCAAACCACGGCCAGCAGACCGGCACGCCGCCGCGAATGGCGGCCGGCTCAGGCAGTGCTTGCGGCGACAGCCAGAACACATCGCGCTGACCCGTTGGCAGCCACGATAAAAGATGCGCTCCGTGCAGCGCAACGATGGCGGCGCCGTGACGGATTTTGAGTTGCAGGCAGCTATGGCCAGCGTGCTCAAGCCGGGTGATTTGAGGTGGCAAGCCCTGCCCTTAGGGACGTGGAAATCACCAAAATACCTTCGTCATCGCGAGGACGCAGGCCGTGGCGATCCATCGCCCTAAAAGCACAGCCACGGATTGCCGCGCTACGCTCGCAATGACGAAAGTGAATGACTGGCATGTTTGTAATTTCCTGCTCCGTTAGCACTGGATGGCTGCGTTGCAAGCAAGGTGTGGCGCGCCTCTGACCCAATTTATGCAGAACTTTTGAGGTATCACAAGCTGGCGCCACAGTCCTTCGCTTACATGGTGTTACCGGGGTTTATACGCCGTACGTCAATCCGCCTGGTACGGCAAAACGTTGAAGCTCTACACACAGGAGCTTTTTATGACATGCATGCGTTTTTCCGGTTGGTTTGCAGCGGCTGGCTTGGCTTTTTTATTGACTGGCTGTGTGGTGGCGCCCTTGGGGCCGCGTTACGCTGGAGGCTATCGGGCACCGGTTGTGTATGTTGATCCGGCGCCTGTGGTGGTGGTGCCTGCACCCGGTTACTACTATGGTTACCGCGGCCACCGGTATTGGCGCTAGGCACACAACAGAGCTGCACCCGATAATTGGTGCATGACTATTCACGAAATTCTCAAAATGGGCGACGCAAGACTCTTGCGCGTGGCCCAGCCCGTGACCGTTTTCGACACCGATGAGCTGCATCTGCTGATTTCCGACATGTTTGAGACCATGCATTCAGTCGATGGCGCTGGCTTGGCGGCACCGCAGATTGGCGTGGATCTGCAACTGGTCATTTTTGGCACTGACCAGTTCAACCCGCGTTACCCCGATGCGCCGGTAGTGCCGCGTACCGTGCTGCTGAACCCGGTCATCACGCCCCTGAGTGCGGATGAAGAAAGCGACTGGGAGGGTTGCCTTTCGGTGCCGGGGCTGCGTGGCGTGGTGCCACGTTTTTCGCATATCCGCTATACCGGTCTTGACCAGTACGGCGATCCGATAGACCGCACGGTGGACGGTTTTCATGCGCGCGTGGTGCAGCACGAGTGCGACCACCTGATTGGCAAGCTGTATCCGATGCGGATTCGGGATTTCAGCCAGTTTGGCTACACCGAAGTTCTTTTTCCGGGACAGGATCCAATAAATGATGACTGACTGGTTCTGGGCGCAAGCGCGATGCTTCAGTCGTTCAGCGCTTGCAGCAACTCGGTTTCAATGGCGATTTGCGCCTTGTTGTGCTGAAGCTCTGGCCCATCAATCAAAAAACTGTCTTCCACGCGTTCCCCGAGGGTGGTGATCTTGGCCAGCAATATATTGATGTGATGGCGGGCCAGCACGCGTGCAATCAGGTAAAGCAGACCGGGCCGGTCGCTGGCCGACACGCTGAGCAGCCAGCGCTGGGCCTTTTCATCAGGGTACAAATCCACCCGTGGCGTCACCGGAAAGCTCTTGACGCGGCGTGACACGCGGCCCTTGCCGGGCTGCGGCAGCGGACCCTGCTCTTCAAGGGTACGGCCCAGGTCAGCCTCGACCATGGCGGCCATCTCACGGTAATGCTCCTCCAGCGGCGGACTGGTGACCTGGAAGGTATCGAGAGCGTAACTATTGTTGGCCGTATGGACCTTGGCATCCAGGATGCTGAAGCCGGCCTGGTCAAAGTAACCGCAAATCCGCACGAACAAATCGGGTGTATCGGGCGTATAGACCAGCACCTGCATGCCTTCGCCCGCCGATGAGCGGCGCACTCGGACAGTCACTTGGGCTTTGCCGACGTGGCGCGACAGGTGGCGGGCGTGCCAGGCAATATCGGCGGCCTCATGGCGCATGAAGTAGCTGACGTCAAGCGTGGCCCACAGTGCTTTGTACGCCTCAAACGGCTCGGCATGCAGGGCCAGCAGGGTCAGGGCTTCGCGCTTGCGGGCTTCGACTTCGGCGGCGGCATCGGGCGCGCGGCCACCCAGTACACGCAGCGTATAGCGGTAAAGGTCTTCAAGCAGCTTGCCCTTCCAGCCGTTCCAGACCTTGGGGCTGGTGCCGCGAATGTCGGCTACCGTGAGCAGGTACAAGGCGGTAAGGTAGCGTTCATTGCCCACTCGCCGGGCAAATGCGGCAACCACTTCGGGGTCGCTCAGGTCTTCTTTCTGGGCGACGCGGCTCATGCTCAGGTGCTCGCCCACCAGAAATTCGATCAGGTCGGCGTCAGGGGCGGCAATCCCGTGCTGGCGGCAAAAAAGGCGTACTTCCTTGCGGCCCAGCTCGGAATGGTCGCCGCCGCGTCCCTTGGCAATGTCATGAAACAGCGCCGCGATATAGAGTATCCAGGGCTTGTCCCAGCCTGCGGCCAGCTGCGAGCACATCGGGTATTCATGCGAATGCTCGGCCATGAAAAAACGCCGCATGTTGCGCACGACCATCAGGATGTGCTGATCTACCGTATAGACATGGAACAGGTCGTGCTGCATCTGCCCGACGATCTTGCGAAATACCCAGAGGTAGCGGCCCAGCACCGAGGTCTGGTTCATCAGCCGCAGCGCGTGGGTAATGCCTTCGGGTTGCTGCAGGATGCGCAGGAAGGTGACTCTGTTAACAGGGTCGCTTCTAAATTTGGCATTCATCATGCCTCTGGCGTTGTACAGAGCCCGCAGGGTGCGCGCCGACAGACCTTTGATGCCCGCGTTTGTCTCAAACACCAAAAATGTCTCAAGAATTGCGTGCGGCTCGCGAAGGTAAAGATCGTCACTGGTGACTTCCAGCATGCCGGCCTTGTCAAAAAAACGATCGTTCAACGCCCGAAGCGGATAGTTATTGGGGCGCATTCGCTCTTCAATATTGAGCAGCAGAATCCGGTTGAGTTGCGTGACCGCCTTGGCGGCCCAGTAGTAGCGGCGCATCAGCGCTTCGCTGGCGCGGCGCGCCAACTTGCCAGCGTCGTCAAGCAGTGTCACATATCCAAAGGATTCAGCCACCGCCGTTTGCAGATCAAACACCAGCCGGTCTTCACGTCGCCCGGCAATGAGGTGCAGACGCGCGCGTATCAGACTGAGCAGTGCTTCATTGGCCTTGATCTGCCGTATTTCAAAAGCCGTTGCCAGTCCGTTACGGGCCAGCTCGTCCCAGGACTTGCCCAGACCGGCTGCACATGCCACCCACAGGACCACCTGCAGGTCGCGCAAACCGCCCGGCGATTCCTTGCAATTGGGCTCCAGCGCGTACGGAGTATTTTCAAACTTGTTATGGCGCTGGCGCAGTTCCAGCGTTTTGGCGACAAAAAAAGCCTTGGGATCAAGTACGGCTTCAAGGCGGGTTTGCAGGCGCAGGAAGCAGGGTTCTGAGCCGGCGATCAGCCGCGCCTCCAGTAGCGAGGTCTGCACCGTGACATCTTTAGCGGCTTCCTGCACACAGTCGGCGGCCGTACGCACGCTGGAGCCTATGTGCAGGCCGCAGTCCCAGCAATTGCTGATAAAGCTTTCCACTTTGGACCTGAGCCCCATATCATCCTCAATGTTGGCGTCGTCAGGCAGCAACAGCAACACATCAACATCGGAATGCGGAAACAGCTCACCCCGGCCAAAGCCGCCCACCGCGACCAGGCAGGCTGCTGGCGGAAAGTCGCCGTGTTGCCAGAGCAACTGCAAAGTCGTATCAGTCAGTCTGCTCAGTTTTTGCAGCAGACTGTGAATGCCACGGGTAGAAGCGCCGCTTGCCGCCAGCGACGAAAACAGGGCCGTCTTGCCTGCAAGATAGCGCTCCCGCAGGGAAGCAAGTTCAGTCATGGCTGAAAAAACCGGTTTTTGAAACTGCAAGGGCGCGACTGAAAGCCTGATCAGGCACTGGCAGTGGCTTGGACGGACGTGTTTTGAGGCACAAAGGCCGGAATCTGCGGACTGCCGGCCGATAGTGTCAGCACCTCGTAGCCGGTTTCGGTGACCAGCACGGTGTGCTCCCATTGGGCCGACAGCGAATGGTCGCGTGTCACGATGCTCCAGCCGTCTTTCTCGGGGCCGTCCTTGATGTCGCGCTTGCCGATGTTGATCATCGGCTCGATGGTAAATGTCATGCCGGGCTTGAGTTCGTCCAGCGTGCCGGGCTTGCCGTAGTGCAGCACTTGGGGTTCTTCATGAAACCCCCGACCAATGCCGTGGCCGCAGAATTCGCGCACCACGCTAAAG
>JAYWDL010000253.1:0-4846 GCA_043779865.1 Polaromonas sp. | reverse complement strand
CACAACATTTCACTTTTTCGACCCGACCCAGCATCCATGCGCGTTTGCCGAGGGCCAAGGGGCCGTAAACGTCGAAAAAGTGACAAAGATGGGCTAAGACAGGTTGCCAAAGCTCACGGTATGGCCGAAGTGGCACGCCGCGCCAACGTAGGAGAAAAGACACTGTTTCGTTCCCTGAGCGAAAACGGCAACCCGACTCTATCTACCGTGCATAAGGTGTTGCATGCCGTGGGGCTTCGCCTGAGCGTTACGCCCGAGCCCGCACATTGAAATAACGCGAAACCCTGGCGCATTTTCCCTGATTGAACAGTTTTTTGCCCCTGCCAGCCCGCGCTTAATTACGCTTGCGAAAAGTCGGACACCTTCACCGACAGGCAGGGGTCCTTATTTGAAGGGCGCCGGAAGGTGTTCCATTTTGAATGTCGTTGTCGTAATTGATGGCCGCGAGGCCATTCCCGTGCGGGCGATTCCGCTGCTGACCAACTGGAAATTCCTTTCCCCTGACGTACTTGCTCAGGTGCTGGCGGGCCATGGAGTTGACCGTACTTTTGTGTTCGGGGACCTGCAGGCATTTCACCTCCAAAATGGCAAGGTACGGCCAATCCCGAAAGATTGGTGGGAAAGCTGGCCGGCTCGGGAATTGCAGGCGCTAAGCGAAAAAATTGGGGCGACCGAACTGAGCCACGAAGTAGGCTATCAGCAGTGGCGGGACGAGTCACTGCCCCTGTTGCCGGCTGGCTCGTTTGTCTGGAAAAACGAATTTGATAAGCTTCATGGGCGGAACTGGGATAACCGTTTCCGTACGCTCAGTTGTGCCAATTTGGACGAAGATGAAGATGAGAAAAGCCCACCAATAGACCCCAAACTTGCAGCCTTCATAAGGCAAGCTCTGGAGATCTTGGACAAATGGCGTGAACCCGATTTTTCCCCATTCATTCGCCCGGCGCTGGGTGCCGTCGTAATGGAAGGCCTTGAACCCCAACAAGCCGCGACTCTGGGCTTGATGCGAGCATCAAAAGCCGAACCACCAGACGCGAGAGAGCGTGAAACGGCCGAGAGAAAGGTCAAGATGGCCGCGCTGCTCGAACAAATGAAGTCTGCCGTGTATCGGCAGGCAAGCGCAGAAGCGGACGAGGCTGAGCGACAAAGTGAAAATGCCGCGAATGAACTCTACAGGGCAAAGGCGTTGCTTGAGAACCCTTCGGCATTGGGAAGCGTGAAGGGTTTGAAGGACGCTGAATCAGAAGTTTCTTCCAGACAAAAAAAGGTGGACGCAATTGCCGAGCGCAACCGAGTCATGCGTGGCGACATATTTCCAGAGCCCCCACCCGAACCCGTGCCGACTGAGAGCGCATCCGATGACGTAAAGCTTGCCAAGGCCGGGCCGGTTGACGAAAAGCCGTGGATGGCGATAGACCTAAGCGACCCGAAGGCCGAGCAACCCTGGTACACCCCAGCTCGTTACTTTGCTCGTCAACTCGTTATTGCAGATTCAACTTTGCTTGTGAAAAAGTTAGTTCTTGCTGACAAAGTTACAAGGTCATTAAGGGGGTGTTGGTATTTACAAGCGTGGAGGTAAGAAGCCACACGACGCCGCCACAGTACTAAAAGCATTTGCGAATGTAACGCTAGGATAAAAACTCTCAAACTTTCAGCGAAAGTTTTCACCTCAATCAAGCTATAGCCCAATAACTACGCGGGTTTAGCCAAACTTTCGCAGCCGCTTGCAAGCGTTAAACGCACTCAAAAAATTGTGAACCTCAACAGCGCCAAACGCGCAGAAAGGTTCACGAATGAAACCCGCAACCCCTATAAGCATCCAAGCGATGCGCGAAGCAACAGCCCCGCGACAGTTCACGCCGCTGGAACTGGAAACTCGCCCCACGGTGGCGACCGCCGCCGCCGCACACTATCTGCACTTGGCAAGTCAGACGCTCAGAATTTACGCTTGCAAAGAAAACGGGCCGCTTCGCCCTATCCGTATTTCTGGCCGCCTTCACTGGAAAACTGAAGATATTCGCCGTTTGTTGTCGGGAGGTGCCAAGTAATGAGCCGCACCAACACCGTTTTCAAGCATCCTGACGGCTTCACGCTGGCCTTCAAGGGCAACGCCCTGATTGCAACAGACGATGAAGGGAACAACGTTTCATTGCCCATTGGGCCGCCTGGACTGATGGAATTGGGCAATGCACTGCTGACGCTGGCCGCCGAGCAGGATGAGAAATTCACGTCAGAGCGTGCTGGTGCCGTCATGGGCCACGACCTGATGGACGAACTGCTGACGTTGCGCGGAAAGCCTCAGTGCGAAGCGTTCCGGGCCATTCACGACAAGCTGTATGCCCTGTCAAAACTGGAACAGTTCGACAGCGCTGCCGGTGGCTTTGCTGGCGCGGTAGTCAACGTGCTGGAAATCGGAATTTCCAACCTGCCCAAGTTTAAGCGGGAGGAGTGCTAAATGGAAAACGCCCTGCCCCACAACAAAGCAGAACAGAGCGCCCTTACGACAGGTGCCCCGATTATCGCCGCTGGTGGCCTGCCCGCCAAGCTGGCAACCGTCACATCCGAAGTGCTGGCCCGGCTGCTGATTGGCGAGCGCCTGACCGGCTTGGAGGCCGTACATGACGCCAGCACGACCCGGCTGGCTCTGCGTTCATCCATTACCTTGAAACTGCGTATGGCTGGACAGTAGAGCGCAAAGACAAGGTTATAGGTTGCAAAGATGGACGCGTAGCCTTCGTGTCTGAATACTGGATTGACCCCCAGGTTATCTCTTTGGCAATTGCCGCTGGCGCTGTTGCGTGGTGCGCCGATGTGCGAGCCGCCCGCAGCGCCCTGCGTGCCAAAGCTGCCGAGGCCCGCCGCCTGGCTGACCGGGCAAATGCTGCCAGAAAGACCCGTCCGCATCCTGGACAGTTTGGATTGTTTGAAGGGATTGGTGCATGATGATGGCCACACTAAACGCTATTAAATCAATAGCTTCATGCGCCTGTCTCGCAAGCGCAGTAGCCGATTTTTATATCAAACCTTGCACCGGTATCGGCCGGCGGTTTGAAAGCGTCTGGGATGCGTTGCCGGTGGAGGCGAATAGTGGAACCACTTGTTCCACTATTCCAGAGCGCGGACGCGGCAGACCGCCAGGGTGTGCATCTGAAACCGCTGCAGTTACCGAAGCCATGGCCACGGTCAACACCACCACGCCCAAAACGGGCAACACCTCCCCAATCGCCCGCCAGCAAGCGATTGAGAACGCCCTGAGCATGGCGCTTTTCCATGTTCGCCACGGCATCACCCATGCCGCAGTTGGCCGCGCCATCCGGGCCGCGTCCATGATGAAACAAGCCTGCGTTGAAATCGCCACCAGCGGGAGGGCAGCATGAACGCCATGATTGACCACTTCCGCCAAGCCATCACGGCGGCGGGCCTTCAAGCACCGGACGTGATTCTTGACGATGGCGCGCTCCACCGTTTCAGTCCTAGCCGGCGCGGCAGCGATAAAGCCGCCTGGTATGTCTTGCACTCGGATGGCGTAGCGGCGGGTTCGTTTGGTTGCTGGCGCGCCGGGCTGAACGCCACCTGGTGCGCCAAGTCCGGCGGAGCCATGACCCCGCCAGAGCTGGACTCCCACAAGCAGCGCATCAAAGCCATGAAGGCGCAGCGCGATGAAGCAGAAGCGGCCCGCCATAGGGATGAAGCCGACAAGGCCGCTATCCGCTGGCGTGCCGCATCAACGCCTGGCGCGCATCCTTACCTGACGTTCAAAGGCATTCCGGCCTACGGTATCCGGCAAGACGGCGAGACACTGCTGATTCCTTTGCGAGACACGGCGGGCAAGCTACACAGCCTGCAGACCATCATGCCCGATGGTGACAAGCGATTTAAAGGCCGCATGAAGGGCTGCTATCACTCGATTGGCAAACCGGCTGGCAGGCTTGTCGTCTGCGAAGGCTACGCCACGGGCGCATCCATCCATGAAGCCACTGGTGACGCGGTGGCCGTGGCCTTCAATGCGGGCAATGTCGGGCCGGTGGCGAGGGCGCTGCACAAAGCCTATCCGGCATTGACCCTTGTCATGGCGGCGGATGACGACTACATGACGCCGGGCAACCCCGGTATCACTGTTGCCCGGCAGGCGGCGCTGACTGTGGGCGGCTTCGTCCTGGTGCCTCAGTTTCCGCCGGGCAGACCCCCCAAGGCCACCGACTTCAACGACCTGGCCGCGCTGGCCGGACTGGATGCCGTGCGCGCCTGTTTTTCTGAAATCGAGGGGGTTACATGCTGACCTTGAATAACTTAGAGGGTACAAGCCCTATCCATGCGGGTTCCGGCTGTATCCCCGAACTTTTTTCAAAGGGTACAAGGGGTACAAAAGATGCGGCAAGCGTCATCCTGAACCTGATTCCTGGTGAAAATGACCGCCCTAAATTCGTCGTGCTGAACGACTGGCATGAAGAAGGTGCGTCCAAATACCGTCCCGGCGTGTGGCATTTTGGTATTAAGCCCGGACGCGGCGAGGCACCGCCCACGCTTACCCAGCAATGGATTTGCAGCCCCTTGCCTGGACGCCGTGACCACGGACGCCCACTCGGGCAACTACGGCCGCCTGCTTCGCATCAAGACCACCCTGGGCCAGTGGAAGACGTGGGCCATGCCCATGATGATGTTGCGCGGTGACTGCAGTGACTTGCGCGGCGAACTGCTGGGTATGGGGGTAGAAATCGACCCGTACGGGCGCAACCTCCTGGCCGTTTACCTGCAAGACCGGGCACCGAAACGGCGGATTGAATGTGCACTGCAAACCGGCTGGGCCGGCACCGATTACAAGGCGTTTGTTCTGCCTGATACCGTG
>JAYWDL010000252.1:0-4853 GCA_043779865.1 Polaromonas sp. | reverse complement strand
ACGAGCGTTGCACCCCGTCGACACAACCGCCGCAGGTCATGCCGTGAATGTCGAAAGTCATGGTTTGCATGGTGATTTCTCCTAAAGGGACAGTCGGTGGTTGGTTTTTGGTTTTAGGCCAATGAGTAAGGGGCACTCTCAGGAAACGGAATTTAAAGCACGTTAGCGATTGGGCCGCCTGAACTTCTATCGAAAACGGAGGTTTTTGAGCAGCTTTTGTGAGAAAGCAGGCCTCTACAGGGCGAGATGTTTGCCAAATCTTATCGAAAACCATTCTCCGAACCAAGACTTAAAAACATTGACTTTTGAGAATGCCGAACACCCGTAGAGAGCCGCTTTTCATCATTGCTTTATACACAAGTCGAAAAAGTTCTTAAAAATCAACAACTTAGATTTTTTAGGACACCGTTGATTTCATTGAGCTTTTTCGACCTGCGTATAACGCGATGGCTTTTCATAGGCGAGGAACTTCGCTAGCGTGCTTTAAATTCCGAATTCTGAGGCGACCCCTACATGAATCCCTGCCGACCCTCATCTACGTTGGCACCGCCGACGGCACGGCCAGGCTCGGCAGAGCCGTGAAGTCGAACGACTCCCACATGTCTCCGGACTTGTCGTTCGGCTGCAGCGCCGGCGCGTTCCATGCCTTCACGCCAAACCGCCGCAGGCAGAACTTCACGATGCTTGCGTGCGAGTAGAAGGTGTGGTTGATGCCGCGTTTTGCATACGGACTCACGACCAAACACGGCACGCGAGGCCCGTATCGAAACTGTGAGTTCTGATAACCCGCGTGGCCTCCACCCGGCCAGGTTGACGCGAGCGGTGGCGTGACATGGTCGTACCAGCCGCCCCAGTCATCCCAGGTGATGAAGATCGCGGTCTTAGCCCACAGCGGGCCCGTCGCTGCGGCGTGCACCCGGTCGGCAGTCCATTGCATGCCGGGGCCGACCAACGGGTTTCCCGTGTGCTTGAAGTCGCCCGGGTGCTCGCTCAAACCGTCCGGCGCAAAGAGCCACGAAACATCCGGCAGCTTCCCGGCCTTCGCATCGGCGTCGAAGTTCGCTGCCGGAACGCTCCACGGATGCCTGACCAAGCCGACGATGTGGTCGAAGTACGACGACCTCGCATCCGCGTAGTTCCGCCAGGTGTGTCCTGCGGCTTCCAGCGAGGCCGGCAAGTTAGGCAGGTGGAATGGCGCCATCGGCTGATAGCGGCGTGCCATCGTCGAGTTGTCGATGATCGGCGCATCGGCCGCGATCAGATGCAGGTGGTTTGGCTCCGATTGGCTCGCAACATCGGTGAAGTAGTTGTCGCACAGGCTGTATTGCTGGGCGAAGGCCCAGTAGGCCGGGATGTCATGCTTGCCGTATTGCAAGCGCAGGCCGCCGTGGGCCTGCGCGGCCAGCCAGGCCGCATGGTCGTGCAAGGGGTCCGCGACCTGCGGATCAGGCGCCTGCGGCAAGGTGACGCCCGCCGCGCCCGGAAACGTCCCGAAGTAGTTGTCGAAGGTGTGGTTCTCCTTGACGATGATTACGATGTGTTCTATCGGGTTCGCCATAGCAATCTCCGGTAAATTCGCAGGACTCGGGCGCAGGCTGCGCCGCTTCTGTGACAGTCGGGGCCGTGAATCGAGCCCGGTCGGGTCAGGCCTGCTCCTGGCTTCTCTCAGCCGCCCAATGCCTGCAGCAGCTTGCTGCCGATCGGGGAGCCCCAGCCGGTGCAGGCATCCCAGCCCGGCTTGGCCGAGTAGCTTCCGTTGTTGCCAGCCACGATGTCGTTGAACAGACCCCGGCCGGCCAGCGAGCCGTACAGCAGCGGGTTCAGGAAGCCCACCGGGTGGCCCAGCTTCTGGTTCATCAGCGCGATCAGCCCGGCCCACAGCGGCGCCACCGCGCTGGTCCCGCCAATGACGAGGTTCTGCCCATCCACGCGCACCTGGTAGCCGCTGGCCGGGTCAGCATCACCGGCCACGTCCGGCACGCCGCGGCCACCCGCGTTGGCGGCGGGCGGCACCCCCGCCGTGCTCTGGTACGCGGGCAACGGAAAGAAACCGCTGACGCCGCCACCGGTCGCACTACTGGTGGGGTTCGCATTCCACACCACCTCCGCGCTGATGGTCTGGCCCGACGCGGTCAGTTTGGTGCCGCCGCAGCCCAGCGCGAACGGGCTCGATGCCGGGAAGTCCACATGCGCCTTGCCGTCTGCCACGCCGTCGGACGAGCCGTTGTCGCCCGAGGCGCAGCACACAGTCACGCCCATGGCGGCGGCGGCCTGCAAGGCCTGGTCGAACTGCGTCATGCCCTGTGCCGTCCAGTTCGATTCGGCGGAGCCCCAGCTGATCGAGATCACCGAGGGTTTGTTGACGCTGTCGTGGACGGCGGTGGTGATCGCATCGAGGAAGCCCTGGCTGGTGTTCGGCGCGAAATACACCGCGATCACGGCCTTTGGCGCCACCGCCGCCGCGACTTCGATGTCGAGCATCACTTCGCCATCGGCGCTGTTGGCGTTGGTCGGGTGGTTGCTACCCCCGTCAACGCGAATGGCCTTGACGGCAGGCACGGGCAGCCCGAGGCCGGTGAAGTAGGTCTTAATGTCGGTGGGCTTGAAGCCGCCGCCCAGCTCGACGATGCCGATGCATTGCCCGCTGCCGTCCAGGCCGGCGGGGAACTTGTAGAGGCTGGCCAATTGCGGCGGGGTGAACGAGGCGCTCGCAGCGCGCGATACGATTTCGCCTTCGGGGTGCAAGCGTTGGAAGTGCGGCGAGGCCTGGGGCCGGTCGTCGAGGCCGAACACGCCTTCGACGACCTCGGCCAGATTGGCCGGAACGCTGATCGAGCCGGTGCGTCCGCGGTAGGTGCCGCCTTCGTGTTCGAACTGCTGCAAGGTCACGCCAAACGCGGCGCTGAGCGTGGTCGCGGTGCCGCAGAGCACCACACTGCGCCGCGCAGCATTCGACTCCACCACGGCGAGGTGGTGCGCGGTGGCGAACTCAGCGATCTTCGCGATGTCCTGCGGGTCGGCGCCGTGGCCGGCCGCGTATTCGTCGCGGCTGAGATACTGACGTTGCGCTGGCTGCTTGTCGTCGTAAACGTCGCCGTTGGCCAGGCTGCGCAGCGGCGCTTTCGAGCGCAGGCGCACGGTGACTTCAAAGCGCTCGTCGGGCGTCACATCACCCACCGCCTTGGCACCGGGCATGATGGTGCGTTCACTGCCGGGGATGGTGTGGCGATTCGTGGTGGTAGGCATGTCAACTCCTTGATTGGTACCGAGTCCGCGCCGGGTTTCAGGCCCGATTGTGTTCTAGGCTCCCGGCCACCCGACTGAAAATGCATTTTAGGTCACTGCCGCGTTGTGTCCATCCAGCACGTTAGGACAATCCTGCTAACTGTTAGGACAATCCTGCGTAAGCGAACAATGGCATCTTGACGGAGCACTTGGGTTTAGTTCGCTAGGAGGAATTCGAGCAACTCGGCTCCGAGTTGATCCTTGCCGGTTTGCAGCAGCCATTTCTCCAATGCACGGTCTGGATCGCGGAAGTTTCGCCGGTCAGTTGGGTTCTGTCGCGTTGACGGTCAAGCAGCTTGCTGGTCTATGCTGAGTGCTTTGACTGAAAAGGCTTGAAACGCGATGCTGGCGACCAAAGGGATGCGATTTCCAATTGACGTGATTCTGGTGTGCATCCGTTGGTACGCGGCCTATCCGTTGAGCTATCGCCACCTGGAGGAAATAATGCAGGAGCGCGGCGTGTTTGTCGACGGCGTGGTTCAAACATCCCGATTTTCGGGTAACACTGACGTGACTACTCCACCCTCTAAAGTTCGGGATTTTTGGTGTGATCTGGGAATTGAGGGGGGCTTGTTTCACCCCCGTTGGGTCAGGCCCGCAAAGGCTGCGGCTGCCCGAACCCAAGCAGCGTGAGCCAATGCGGATGCTCGTGATTTGTCATCAATTGCTTGGGACTTTTGCCCACACGCTCAGGAACTGTGCTGCGCAAGAAGGTGCGATGGTTCAGGAAGAACTCCAGCAAACTCAGGTACTCGCCGCCGAGCTGACGACGCAGTGTGAAATAGTTTCGCAGCCGAGAATTCAAATTCTCCACCATCGAACTACACCGTGGTGTTTGGGCCATGGCCAATATCACGGCCTCAAAGACCGCGTGACACTTGTGCCCCATCTGGGCGCACAGTCGGCACCAACCTTGCCAGTAGGCGGGGGAGGAGTCGGACTTGCGCTGCAGCACACAAGCCTGGCGCACCAGATACATGGGGAGATCGTGAGTTTGGGCGATGGTTTCCAATTTGTCATCGAGCACCCCGGCAAACGCCAGCAAATCGTCGCGCTGGTTTTGCAGTGCAATACGCACTGGACGGATGCGCTTGTGCTCCAGGTGCTCGCGTGCCAGCAACTCGGCGGTGACGAAATCGAACAGGTCAATACGGGTCGCCAAGCATGGACCCGCGAGCGCCAACACGTCACGGCGCAGCCATTGAGTGAGGGTCTTGATGTCTTGGGCCAGTCCAGATATTTGCATTTCGGCGTGTCTTGCCATGCCCAGTTGAAGGGAGCGTGTATGGCCGACGCCGAGCTCTTTGGCGATATTCATCTTCAAATCCACTGCCTGTCGCCGGGGAAGTGGCCCCTTGGGCCACGCTGTCCAGTACATTGACCAGGTTTTGGCACTGATGCAAGATGTGAAACACATCGCCATGGCAGGGCTTGTCGTCCCAGACAAGCTTTTGACCAGCGCGCAGTCCCGTCCCCTGATCAGCGACCATGTAGTCGGGATTGAACCCTTGGTCACGGGCGTACAGCAGATGGATGGCCCAGGTGTCGGCATCGCGGTGTTGCTCAGC
>JAYWDL010000251.1:0-4878 GCA_043779865.1 Polaromonas sp. | reverse complement strand
GCCGTTCGCCCTGAGTCTGTCAAAGGGGCTCGTCGCGTAAACAAAGCTTCGACACGCTAACTTGGACGGGTTTGGGTGCCTAACTGAACAGCATTGGGGCTAAACGTCCTCATCATCGCTCTTTGCGGCAGGTTGGCATGAGGTGGTACGAACCCGGGTCCATTGTGGGCAGATATGCCTGTGCACAACGATTTTCCAGTGTTCTTCGCAACTGCGATGGTGATGGTGTTTTCTTCCAGCGTGTACTGGTGCTGGAGTTTTGTCAAATTCAGGCTCATGCTACGCGCCTTTTTCTGCATCCGTAACGATGCCACCCGAGTTCGACAGTTCCCAGTTCCGAACTGGTCTTGACCCCAATTAAATCAATGACTTGCAAGCGTATTTTGGAAATCCTTGTATTGGCACGTTTTGTTTATTTTGTAAAAGTTTGACGCTGGTTTTTTTGTGAACTTATAGTAGTGGCGTGTTGAGTTCGGGGCCTTGGCGCAAGCGCTCCGCTGGGCGGCATGGGCCATGCAAAGGCGACCGCAAGCCACCGCCTCGGCCCGTTGCCTGGTGGTGGCTTGCGCTGCTGCTGGGCCGGGGTAGCTGCGGGGCACAATGGGAGCCATGAAAGCACCTCCAAGACTGCAAGCCCTGATTGAAGAAGGCCTGATCGATACCGTTGTTCGCCAGCTGATGAGCGGCAAGGAAGCGATGGTGTATGTCGTTCGCTGCGGCGATGAAACCCGCTGCGCCAAGATATACAAGGAAGCCACCCAGCGCAGTTTCCGCCAGGCCGTCGATTACACCGAAAACCGCAAGGTCAAGAACACCCGGCAGGCTCGCGCCATGGCCAAAGGCACGCGCTTTGGCCGGCAGGCAAGCGAGGCCGCGTGGCAAAGCGCCGAGGTCGATGCGCTGTACCGGCTGGCTGACGCCGGCGTGCGCGTTCCCAAACCGCACAACTTCTGCGACGGCGTGCTGCTGATGGAACTGGTGACCAACGAGCACGGCGACGCCGCCCCACGGCTGAACGATGTGGCGTTCACAGCGGAGCAGGCGCGCACGCACCATGCCTCGTTGTTAACCGAGGTCGTGCGCATGCTGTGCGCCGGCGTCGTGCATGGCGACTTGTCCGAGTTCAACATACTGCTGGCGGCCGACGGCCCGGTCATCATCGACCTGCCGCAGGCAGTGGACGCCGCCGGCAACAACCACGCCAACCGCATGCTGCTGCGCGACGTGGGCAATTTGCGCCATTTTTTTGGCCGCTTCGCACCTGACTTGCTGAAAATCGACTACGGGCACGAGATGTGGGACTTGTACCAGCGTGGCGTGCTCCATCCCGATACGGTGCTGACGGGCCGCTTTGAGCGCAAGAGCGGACCGGTTGATCTGGGCGGCGTGCTGCGCGAGATCGACGACGCCAGCGCCGAGGAAGCCGCACGCCGTGTGCGGATGCAGGCGGCGCGATGATGGGGCCGCGCTGACTGAATGTTTCTATGGCGGCTCGACCGTTGGTTTTCAACCAGCAGCGGACACCCTATAGCAGGTCTATCTGGCCACATCGTGCCATCTGAAGTTTCCTCCAAGAGGGTCGTCGGCAGCACGAGTTTTGAGACTGTAAAAATACAAACGGCACCCGTAGGTGCCGTTTGACAATCACTGCCCTGAGGCAGTTGGTAATTAAGCTACTTTGGTGGCTTTTTTAACTGCATCAACCGCTTGCGTGGCTGCTGCCGTGAAGTTCGACTGAGCTACTTCTGCTGCCTTTTTGGCTGAAGACTGAGCTGACTCGACTGCATCCTGGCCGGCGGTCAAAGCGCTGGTGAAAGCGGCAACAGCGGATTCAGTTCCAGCGGGAGCATTCTTTGCAAGGGTTTCAACTGCGCCGTTAAAGGCTTTTTGGGCTTCGGCCGTTTTGGCTTCTACGGCTTTTGTGAATTCTGCACCGCTGTCAGCAACAATGGTCTGAACGTGCTGAGCATAGGCAGCTGATTTATCGGCCAGTGGCTTGAGCAGGTTAGAGTGCAGAGCCAGCAGTTCTTGAGCATCTTTCGCGCCCAGAACAGCTTGGACATGGCTGAATGACTCGCTCAAGAGAGCCTTGGAGGCCGTCATGTTCAACTCGACCAGCTTTTCGACGCCAGCAAAAGCCTGGGACGTCAGGCCTTCGAGTGCTTGAAAATTAGCTTTGTTCGTTGCGGTGAATTGTTCGGCTGTGTTGTTCATTTCAATTTCCTTGGAGTTAAGTGGAAGAATCGCATGCCGCCCAATAAAAGCCGTGTGGGGCTATTTATTTTATGTTGCAGTGCAGCATCAGGCAAATTATAGGGAAAACCCGACGAAATAGTGAGTTGTTGCTGCATTGCAACAATTATTAGGTATCTCGGTCTAAGATTACTGGCGCGAAAGGTCGCGAGCCAACGCAACAGACGGGGCGCATCGAAGGGATGTCTGGTGCAAACTAAAGTGTCCTGTTCGGCCGTGATGCGAGCACCGCCTTGCGACCGTCTTTTTGCCGTCCTTCAGCGCACAGGCTTGACCGAAATTTTTAGCCGAAACCGCAAGCCCCGACTCGTTCCGGTTGGCATGCAACCAAGCATCAAAGCGCCCAGTCGTACTCAATCGTCAAGGGCGCGTGGTCGCTGAAGCGCTGCGTCTTGTGGATGGCGGCGGAGCGGGCCGTGGCGCCAATCGCCGGCGTGGCCAGGTGGTAGTCCAGCCGCCAGCCGACGTTTTTGGCATAGGCCTGGCCGCGGTTGCTCCACCAGGTGTAGGCGTCGCCGGTGGTCGTGGGGTGCAGCCTGCGGTACACATCGACCATGCCGCCGCCCCTCACTGATGTTTCTGCGACCTGGGTCAATTCGGCTGCGGCCTCGGCAGCCAGCTCGGCATCACGCAGCAATTGAGTCATCCAGGCACGCTCTTCGGGCAAAAAGCCGCTGTTTTTCTTGTTGCCCTTGTGGTTTTTCAAATCGATTTCCTGATGCGCGATGTTGATGTCGCCGCACAGCACAAATTCCCGCGCTTCTTCGCCCGTTTTCTTCAAGGCCGCCAGGTGCGGGTACAACTCGGCCAGAAAGCGGAACTTTGCCGCCTGTCGCTCTTCACCGGACGAGCCGCTGGGAAAGTAGCAACTGATGATGGACAGTTTGGGGCTGTGCCTGCGGCCGGGACTGTCAAAGCGCAGTTCCACATAGCGGCCTTCGGCATCAAATTCAGGCGAGGCATGGCCCACGATCACATCGCTGGGCTCATGGCGGGTGTAGATGCCCACGCCTGAGTAACCCTTTTTTTCGGCGAAGTGAAAATAGCCCTTATGCCCGGCGATTTCCTCGAAGCGGCCGCTAATGTCGGCCGCTTGCGCCTTGAGCTCCTGCACGCAAATACAATCCGGCATGGACTGGGCAATCCATTCCTGCAGGCCTTTGCTGGCGGCGGAACGGATGCCGTTGAGGTTAAGGCTGGTTAATTTGAACATGGGACTTTCAATGAGTACGACAACAGGGCAGACAGGCCATAAAGACCAGGCAGCGCCACCCAGCGACAGCCTGGCACAGGAATTCGTGCAGTTTGCCCTTGAGTCGGGTGTGCTGCGGTTTGGGCAATTCAAGACCAAGGCAGGGCGAATGAGCCCTTATTTCTTCAATGCCGGTCTGTTTGACGATGGCGCCAAGCTGGGCCGGCTGGCGCAATTTTATGCGCGCCACCTGTTGGCTGAAGAGCAGCGCAGCGGCCTGACCTTTGACATGATTTTTGGCCCGGCGTACAAGGGCATTCCGCTGGCTACCGCAGTGGCCATCGAGCTGGCGCGGCTGGGGCGCAACGTGCCGTTTGCCTACAACCGCAAGGAAGCCAAAAGCCATGGCGAGGGCGGCACGCTGGTCGGCGCACCGCTCAAGGGCCGGGTGCTGATTGTCGATGACGTGATGTCCGCCGGCACGGCCGTGCGCGAGTCGATTTCCCTTATCCAGGCCGCTGGCGCCATTCCCCATGCCGTCGTCATTGCGCTGGACCGGCAGGAAAAAGCGACTGAAAATGGCGTGGACGTGAATCACAGCGCCGTGCAATATGTCATGAAGCAACTGGGGCTGCAGGTGTGCCCCATTGCGCGCCTGAGCGACTTGCTGCACTATCTGGCGTTGCAAAGCAGTAGCGAGCCAACCGCCAGCGTCCCGGGTGCGCAATGCCTGAAAGACCATTACCAGTCGGTGCTGGCTTACCGGGAACGTTACGGCGTCAACTGAAGATAACAAATTGCGCTTGCACCTATTCCTCACGACCCTTCTGGCAGGCCTGACATGCGTTTTCAGCCCGGCCAATGCGCAGGATATCTATACCTGCGTTGATGCAAGAGGCCGAACCATCACGGCAGACCGGCCGATTGCCGAATGCACTGACCGTACGCAGCGCGAGCTGACGCATTCCGGCCTGGTTAAACGCCAGTTGGGGCCTTCGCTCACAGCGCATGAACAGGCAGCGCAGGACGAAAAAGACAAACGGGTGGCCGAGGTGCGTGAGCGCGAAACCGAGGAAAAACGCCGTGACCGGGCTTTGCTGCACCGCTATCCGGCCCGCCCGGCACATGACCAGGAACGTGCCGCAGCGCTTGTGCAGGTTGACGAAGTCATCAAGGCCTCCAACAAAAGAAGGGGCGAGTTGACGGATCAACGCAGGATTATTGCCAACGAATTCGAGTTTTACGTGAAAGACCCCTCCCGGGCACCCGCATCACTCAAGCGCCGGCTGGATGAAAACGAAAGCAGCCTGTCGGTTCAGCAAAAATTCATTGCTGACCAGGAGCAGGAAAAAAAACGCGTCAACCAGCGTTTTGATGAAGAGCTGGCCAGGCTCAGGCAACTCTGGGCGCTGATGGCCCCGCCCGTGAATTCC
>JAYWDL010000250.1:0-4880 GCA_043779865.1 Polaromonas sp. | reverse complement strand
TGCCAGGCGGGGCAGGGCGCAGTGCATTTTGTCCCGGGTTTCCCGGTCATGGCCTGGCCGATGATCGAATGGGTGCTTGACCACCACTATGCCGACTGGCACCAAAAGTCAGCTTTCCTCGAAAAATCGATCATTGTGCTTGGCGCCATGGAGGCCACGCTGACGCCACTCATGCTGGCAATTGAAGCCGCACATGCCGGCGTCAAGGTGTTCAGCCTGCCCAGCGTCGATCATCCCGAGTTTGGACGCCATATTGAACTGGGCGTCAAAGGCACGTTCGAGGCTGTAAATCAGGCTTATCCGGCCTTGCTGAAGGGGTTGCACCACTTTGATATCCAGTTTGGCCCCGAATTGGTGCGATAACCAGCAGTACGATTACGGCGCATTGCAGATTGGCACTTTCATGGTGCATTTTTGGCGCAATTTTTTTATTTGTGTGATTGCAAAATAAAGCAAAGAACTGTTTGACAACGACAAAAGCGTCACAATTAGAGGCTTGGCTAAAAACTGGACAGCCTTCGGTTTGGCACAAAAAGTGCATTCAGCAGATCAGAGTAGATTTTTTAACTTCATCCAGCAACAGGAGATTTTGATGGCAAAGACCGTCGCAGACGTCATGAAAATGGTCAAGGAAAACGAGGTCAAGTTCGTTGACTTCCGCTTCACCGACACCCGTGGCAAAGAGCAGCATGTGACCGTGCCTGTGTCCCATTTTGACGAAGACAAGTTCACCTCGGGCCACGCGTTCGACGGCTCATCGATTGCAGGCTGGAAAGGCATTGAAGCGTCTGACATGCAGCTGATGCCTGACGCCAACACGGCCAACATCGATCCTTTTTTTGAAGAAACGACTCTGTTCCTGAGTTGCGATGTGGTCGAACCCAGCGACGGCAAGGCCTATGACCGAGATCCACGCTCGATCGCCAAGCGCGCTGAAGCCTATCTGAAAGCGTCTGGCCTGGGCGACACTGCCTACTTCGGACCTGAGCCTGAATTTTTCATTTTTGACGATGTGCGGTGGAATACCGACATGTCGGGCACTTTCTTCAAAATCGAAGAATATGAAGCGCCCTGGAATTCAGGTAAAAAGCTTGAAGGCGGCAACCGCGGCCACCGCCCCACCGTCAAGGGCGGCTACTTCCCCGTCCCTCCGGTGGACAGCACACAGGACATGCGCGCAGAAATGTCGCTGATTCTCGAATCGCTGGGCATTCCGGTTGAAGTGTTTCACCATGAAGTGGCAGGCGCCGGCCAGAACGAAATTGGCACCAAGTTCAGCACGCTGGTGCAGCGCGCCGACTGGACGCAAATACTCAAGTACGTGGTGCAAAACGTGGCCAATGCCTACGGCAAGACCGCTACGTTCATGCCCAAGCCCATCGTTGGCGACAACGGCTCGGGCATGCATGTGCATCAGTCGATCTGGAAAGACGGCAAAAACCTGTTCGCCGGCGACGGCTATGCGGGCCTGTCCGATTTCGCGCTGTATTACGTCGGCGGCATCATCAAGCACGCCCGCGCCCTGAATGCGATCACCAATCCCGGCACCAACAGCTACAAGCGACTGGTTCCCGGTTACGAAGCGCCGGTCAAGCTGGCTTACTCGGCCAAAAACCGCTCGGCTTCGATCCGCATTCCTTATGTGGCCAACCCCAAGGGCCGCCGGATTGAAGCGCGCTTTCCTGATCCACTGATGAATCCTTACCTCGGATTTGCGGCGCTGATGATGGCGGGCCTCGATGGCGTGGAAAACAAGATCCATCCCGGCGAAGCCGCTACCAAGGACTTGTACCATCTGCCGCCCGAGGAAGATGCGAAGGTGCCAACCGTCTGCCACAGCCTGGATCAGGCGCTGGAAGCACTCGACGTGGGCCGCGGTTTCCTGACCAAGGGTGGCGTGTTCAGCGACAGCATGCTGGACGCCTATATCGAGCTGAAAATGGGCGAAGTGACGCGCTTGCGCCAGGCCACGCATCCGATCGAGTTCGAGATGTATTACTCCCTATAGTCAAGGCAGCTTCCGGCCGTTCGCTTTTATAAAGTGGGCTGGGTGAAAAAAGGACGGCATTTGCTGTCCTTTTTTTATGGTATTACAAGGTATGCAACAGGGATTTTGTATTTTTTCCACTTTGCAGCATACTTATAGACCATCCCTGTCTGGACCGGGTACTTCTCAAGCGCATCCAGACAATGGCAACCCCTTATGAAACACACCTTATCTATCTCCTTGTTGTCCCTCTTGCTGATCAGCGCAGGCAATGCCGCCTGGGCACAGCAGATTTACCGCTGTGCCGGTGTTGCCGGCGGCGCGCCCGAATACATCAATAACGTCAAGGATGCCCAAACCCGGGGCTGCAAGGTGGTCGCTGGCGGGAATGTGACCGTGGTGCAGGGAACACCGGTAGCGAAACCTCCTCCGCGTGTTGCTGCAGCGTCAACTTCTGGCAGCCAGCGCACCGACAATGGACCCGAGCAGCGAGCGCGCGACAGCGATTCACGCAGTATTCTGGAATCAGAGTTGAGAAAGTCTGAAGCCAGACTTGGCGAGCAGCAGAAAGAATACAACAATGGCGAGCCTGAAAAACAGGGCATCGAAGGGCGCAACTACCAGCGTTACCTGGACCGCGTGGCTGAACTCAAGGACGCCATTGCCCGCAGCCAAAGCGATATTGCAGGTCTCAAGCGCGAAATTTCCCGTTTGCCGTCGGCAAATTAAGCCCTGTGACGACGGCTTGTGCGCCAAAATATCGGCTTGACCAAATCCTATATTTCCACCGTCTCATCTCCCTGCCCAGGCACGGGAACCATCCGCTTTCAGCCGTTTGACCTGCTTGCTACGCTGGTCGCAGTGGTCCGCACCGATGGCTGCGTGGTATTTGCCAACGCGGCGCTGGAGGACGCGCTGGGCACCTCGCGCCGCACCATCGAAGGCTCACAACTGCCTGATTGTTTTACCGAACCGCTGATCCTGAAACATGCGCTGGAGGGCGCAGGCAGCAATGAATTTGCCGCCCTGCGCTACGACGCCTGGCTACGGCGCCTGAACCATGAGCCGATGCCGGTGCATGTGGTGGTGGCCCAGACCGATACACTGGACGAAGCGATTGTTGAAATGCTGCCCCTGGAGCAGCAGGCCAAGCAGGACCGTGAGGAACGGCTGATTGACCAGGCGCAGGCCAATAAGGAGCTGATCCGCAACCTGGCGCACGAGATCAAGAATCCGCTGGGTGGCATTCGCGGCGCGGCGCAACTGCTTCAGATGGAAATCGGCAAGGAACTGACCGAATACACCCAGGTCATCATTCATGAGGCCGACCGCCTGCAGACGCTGGTTGACCGTTTGCTGGCGCCGCATCGCCGTCCCCATCTGGTGGGCGATGTCAATATTCACGAGGTGTGCGAACGGGTGCGCTCGCTGATTCTGGCCGAGTTTCCCAAGGGACTGCGGGTGGTGCGCGACTATGACACCTCGATTCCCGGGTTTCGTGGCGACCGCGAGCAGCTGATCCAGGCCGTGCTCAACATTGCCCACAATGCGGCCCAGGAACTGGCTGAACGCATAGAGGCAGGCGACGCAAAAATCACTTTCAGAACGCGTATTGCCCGGCAAGTTACTTTTGGCAAGCAACGCTACCGCCTGGCACTGGAATTGCATGTGATTGACAATGGACCGGGTGTGCCGGACTCCATCAAAGACCGGATTTTCTATCCCCTGGTGTCAGGGCGGGAAGGCGGTTCGGGGCTGGGGCTGACATTGGCGCAAACTTTTGTCCAGCAACACCACGGTTTGATCGAGTGCGACAGCCGGCCAGGCCAAACAGACTTCAAGCTGCTGATACCGTTGCCTTGAGGGCTGTCGTCTTTCATTTCAAAGATAACTGTTCGTAGTAAAGGGACAAAAAACATGAAACCGATCTGGATTGTTGACGATGACCAGTCCATCCGGTTTGTTCTGGAAAAAGCCCTGCTGCGCGAAGGCCTGCCAACGCGCAGCTTTACCAATCCGCGCGAAGTGCTGGCCGCGCTCGACATCGCCACTGAGGCGGACGGGCCCCAAATTCTCGTCAGCGACATCCGCATGCCCGGCGGCTCGGGCCTGGATTTGCTGGAAAAGGTCAAGGTCAAGCTCCCCGGCCTGCCGGTCATCATCATGACGGCGTTTTCGGACCTGGACAGCGCCGTGTCAGCCTTTCAGGGCGGCGCGTTCGAATACCTGCCCAAGCCGTTTGACCTGCACAAAGCGGTCGAGCTGATCCGCCGGGCGGTTGAAGAAAGCCAGCGTGAGGAAGTGGCCGAAGAGCGCATGGCCGCCGCTCCCGAGATGCTCGGCCAGGCGCCCGCCATGCAGGACGTGTTTCGCGCCATTGGCCGCCTGAGCCAGAGTATGGTCACGGTCATGATTACCGGCGAATCGGGCTCGGGCAAGGAACTGGTGGCGCGAGCGCTGCACAAGCATTCGCCGCGCGCCAACGGGCCGTTTATTGCCATCAACACCGCTGCCATTCCGAAGGATTTGCTGGAAAGCGAGCTGTTTGGCCATGAGCGCGGCGCTTTCACCGGCGCGCAAACCCTGCGGCGCGGCCGTTTTGAGCAGGCTGACGGCGGCACGCTGTTTCTCGATGAAATCGGCGACATGCCGTTTGACCTGCAGACTCGTCTGCTCAGGGTGCTCAGCGACGGTCATTTTTACCGTGTCGGCGGCCACAACGCCGTCAAGGCCAATGTGCGCGTGATTGCTGCCACTCACCAGGACCTGGAGCAGCGCGTCAAGGAAGGCAGCTTTCGCGAAGACCTGTTTCACCGGCTTAACGTAATTCGCCTGCGACTTCCCGCCTTGCGCGAGCGACGCGAGGATGTGTTCATGCTGACCCGGCACTTTT
>JAYWDL010000249.1:0-4885 GCA_043779865.1 Polaromonas sp. | reverse complement strand
AACGCGCATTATTCTTCCATACCCCCACAGAGTGCTTAAAATTTAAGCACTGAGACGAATTCGGGCTGCGGTGGTTTTGAATTCTGTAAGTCCTTCGGTTGATATTTTTAAATCTGAACTCATAAATTTCCTTTTTCATTAATTTCTTCCAGAAGGGCTTGGGCCTGATCTGTGGCGGCTTTACGCCATGGGTCAGGCGGGGGGGGCAGGCAGAGATGCTTGCCTGGTGTTACTGGCCGTCTTGGCCGCGTGCAGTGACCAGAACTTGGCAGGTAAGGGCAGTCAAGCCTGGGCTGCCTTGTGCAGCCGGCTGACGTAAATGCTCAGCGCAGCGGTGGAAAGAGCGCCCGCCGCAAAGGCGATGGCAAACGCAGCCAGGCTTTCAAGAGGTGAAGTGGTACTGATCATGGTTTCGTCCTTAATTGGATAGGTTCGCGATGGAAAAAATGGGTGTGCAGCGCGTCATGCCTGCCCAAGGTAGGCCCGGAGCTGGCCTTCCAGCTCGGCCTGCAGGCCTTCCGGACTGATGACGTGGATGCTGGGCAGCCAGTACCGCACGATGGGCAAAATCTGGTTCGGGTGGGCGATGGTGCCGGAGACGATCAGGCCGCCGTCTTCTAGTTCTTTCTCGATCTTCTGGCCGCCGATGAGCTTGCGGCGCAGGAAGTAGTCGGCTGCGTGCCGCGCCACTTTCAGCACCACTTCGGTTTTCTTCAGGTTCAGCCAAATGCTGTCTTCCTCGTTGACGTTCTTGACGACGGCGGGGTCGGGCGTGAAGGTTTCGGGCCATACCAGCAGCCGGTCTATCTTGCTGAACGCATAGGATTTGAGCTGGCCTTCATCCGTGGCGGCCAGGTACCAGATGCCGTCCTGGTTTACCAGTTTGTAGGGCCGCACGGCTTCCACCATCTTGGGGCCGGCGGGCTTGAGATATTCATAACTGATGGCGTGGCATTCTTCAATGGCAGTTTTCAGCTGCTTGAACAGCTGCTCTTTACCTTGCAGGTCTTCGTAGTTGTGGCCCCGGATCAACAGGGCGCTCTGGATGCGGTTGTCGAGGATGGACTTTAAAAAATCTGTCGATAGCCTCGGGTGCAGGCCCTGCAACCCCGCCAGACTGGCGAAGCGCTGCACGTCCTTGAAGTTGAGCGTGCCCAGGCGCATCCGGTTGATCGAATAAACGCTTTCTTTCTTTTCCAGCTCCAGGAAGGCAAAGCGCTCGTTCAGGTCGCGCTGGATGGTGCGCAAGTTGACGCCAAACTCTTCAACCAGCGCGTGCGGGTCGAGCTTTTCGCCTTCATTGAGGCGGCGCAGGATTTCGGTCAGCCGGTAAGCGATGGTTTCTTGATGGTTTGGCTTGCTGGGCATGTCGGAAGGCTTTGATGTTGGGGTGCGTCACAAAACTTTGTGTGATGTGACCAATCGTAAACGTCGCCTCTGACAAACCATGTCGTTTCTGGCTATCACCTGGAAATTTTCTTCAAAGCCGGGCCATAAGCGCGCAATCGCATGGTTTTCTACAATAGCGGCCATGAAGCCGATCACCTACACCCGCGCCCAGCAACTCCCCGCCCTTCTGGCGAAACGCATCCTGATCCTCGATGGCGCGATGGGCACCATGATCCAGCGCTTCAAGCTGAACGAAGCCCAGTACCGGGGCGAGCGCTTCAAGGATTTTCACAAGGACGTCAAGGGCAATAACGAGCTGCTGAGCTTGAGCCGCCCTGATGTGATTCGCGACATTCATGAAGGCTACCTGGCCGCAGGCGCCGACCTGATCGAGACCAACACTTTTGGCGCGACCAGCGTGGCGCAGGCCGACTACGACATGGCCGATCTGGCGGTCGAGATGAACTACGAGTCGGCGCGCATTGCCCGCGCCGCCTGCGACAAGTTTTCCACGCCCGAGAAGCCGCGCTTTGTCGTCGGCGCGCTAGGCCCGACGCCGAAAACCGCCAGCATCAGCCCCGACGTGAACGATGCGGGCGCGCGCAACACCAGTTTTGAAGAGCTGCGCAAGGCGTATTACGAGCAGACCGAAGCGCTGGTCAGGGGCGGTAGCGACGTGCTGCTGGTCGAAACGATTTTCGACACGCTAAACGCCAAGGCGGCGCTGTTCGCGATCGACGAGTATTTCGAGCATTCCGGCGAGCGCCTGCCGCTGATCATTAGCGGCACCGTGACCGACGCATCGGGCCGCATCCTGAGCGGCCAGACGGTGACGGCTTTTTGGCACAGCGTTCGCCATGCCGAGCCGCTGGCCGTCGGCCTGAATTGCGCACTCGGCGCGGCGCTGATGCGCCCCTATATCCAGGAGCTGGCCAAAGCCGCGCCCGACACCTTCATCAGCTGCTACCCGAATGCCGGCCTGCCCAACCCGATGAGCGACACCGGTTTTGACGAGACGCCCGATGTGACCTCGCGCCTGCTGCGCGAGTTTGCCGACGAAGGGCTGGTCAATATCGTCGGCGGCTGCTGCGGCACCACGCCCGAGCATATTCAGGCAATTGCCCATGCCGTGGCACCGCTGGGCGTGCGCAAGCTGCAGCGCGGGGTGTTCTACCGGGAAGCGGCGTAGCCGTCTGGCAGGCTTTGGGCGCCCCTCAAGCGCTCTCCCGGGAGGCGATTTCCTCCTGCATTGCCTGCGTCAGCTGGACATACATCTTGAGCTTGTCGGTGTTTTCGCGCAGACGCACGGCAATGCGCAATGACACAGCCAGCAGCAGCTTGGCGGCAATCAGGGAATTCTCGTGCATCAGTCGCTGCAGCGCTTCGCGCGTGAGGATGGCGCAGCGCAGCGACGTTGCTGCAATGCAGGATGCGTAACGCGGTGCGTCGTCAAGCAGGCCCAACTCGCCGATCAGACTGCCCCGGCCCAGCACGGTGAGGATGATAGGTTCGACGCGACTCACCACCAGCGTTTCCACCGTCACTTCGCCATCGAGCAGCAGCATCATGAAGCCCGTGTCGCGGGAATCGCCTTGCCGGATGAAGGCCGTTCCTTTGGCGACTCTTTGCGGCTGCATGTAGCGCACGACCACGCGCGCTTGCGCAAGCGTCAACTGCATCAGGGCCGTAGGGGCGATCAGCAGCTCGGCCGCCAGATCAGCCGTTTCGGAGCCTTCGGTCGCATCTTTCCGCTCGCTGCCAGTTTGGGCGCTTTTCAGTTGGAAAATTTTTTTAAACATGGGTAGAACTGATGGATTTGGCGGTTGACGGTTCGCTGTCGGCATTCGATGCTTAAAATCGAGCTTAACTCAAGGAGCGTTGCAGCGAAATCACGGTTTTGTCAGGCTTGGGTGAACAGGGCTGGCAGCAACCCTTTTTTGCAACGACGCTCACCTTTATTGCAAGGTGAGTCATGTCCCAAATTCAGTTCCCCCGCGAAGTTCCGCCCCTGAAATTGTCTGGCCTGGAGCCAGTGACGATTGATGCGGCTTCCCTGTTCGTCAACATTGGCGAGCGCACCAACGTCACCGGCTCCAAAGCCTTTGCCCGCATGATTTTGAACGGCGATTTTGAAGCCGCGCTGGCCGTGGCGCGCCAGCAGGTCGAAAACGGCGCGCAGATCATCGATATCAACATGGACGAGGCCATGCTGGACAGCCAGGCCGCCATGGTGCGTTTTTTGAACCTGATCGCCGGCGAGCCCGACATTGCCCGCGTGCCCATCATGATCGACAGCTCCAAGTGGAGCGTGATCGAGGCCGGCCTGCGCTGCATCCAGGGCAAGGGCATCGTCAATTCGATTTCGATGAAGGAAGGCGTTGAGGCCTTCATGCACCAGGCAAAACTGCTCAAGCGCTACGGCGCCGCGGCCGTCGTGATGGCGTTTGACGAGCAGGGCCAGGCCGATACCTACGAGCGGAAAATCGGCATTTGCGAGCGCGCTTACCGGTTGCTGGTCGATGAAGTCGGTTTTCCGCCGGAAGACATCATTTTTGACCCCAACATCTTTGCCATTGCCACCGGCATTGACGAGCACAACAACTATGCCGTCGATTTCATCAATGCAACCCGCTGGATCAAGGCCAACCTGCCCGGCGCCAAGGTGTCGGGCGGGGTGTCGAATGTGTCGTTCAGCTTTCGCGGCAACGACCCGGTGCGCGAAGCGATTCACACGGTGTTTTTGTACCATGCGATTCAGGCCGGCATGGACATGGGCATCGTCAATGCCGGCATGGTCGGCGTCTATGACGAGTTGGAGCCGACGCTGCGCGAACGCGTCGAGGACGTGGTGCTGAACCGCCAGCCGGTGTACAAACCCGGCGAAGCGCAACTCACCCCGGGCGAGCGCCTGATCGAGGTAGCCGAAACGGCCAAAAGCGGCGCCCGGGACGACAGCAAGAAGTACGAGTGGCGCGCGCTGCCGGTACGTGCCCGCCTGTCGCATGCGCTGGTGCATGGCAATAACGAGTTCATTGTTGAAGACACCGAAGAGATGTGGCAGTCGCTCCAGGCCGAAGGCGGCCGCCCGTTGCATGTGATTGAAGGGCCGCTGATGGACGGTATGAATATCGTCGGCGACCTGTTTGGCCAGGGCAAGATGTTTTTGCCGCAGGTGGTGAAAAGCGCGCGCGTGATGAAGCAGGCGGTGGCGCATCTGCTGCCCTACATCGAGGCTGAAAAGCTGCTGCTGGAGGCGGCCGGTAGCGACGTCAAGACCAAGGGCAAGATCATAATTGCCACCGTCAAGGGCGACGTGCATGACATCGGCAAGAACATCGTCACGGTGGTCTTGCAGTGCAACAACTTTGAAGTCGTCAACATGGGCGTGATGGTGCCGTGCCACGAGATTTTGGCGCTGGCGAAAGCCGAGGGCGCGGACATCGTCGGCCTGTCGGGCTTGATTACGCCGAGCCTGGAAGAAATGCAGTATGTCGCC
>JAYWDL010000248.1:0-4890 GCA_043779865.1 Polaromonas sp. | reverse complement strand
GCCGTGATGGCGGAGCGCCCATTGATCACACGCGACAGCATCAAGCGCGATACGCCCAACTGCTCCGCCGCCGTGTTTACGCTGAGTTGCAGTTCTGGCAAAACATCATCACGAATGATCAAACCGGGGTGGGAAGGGTTGTGCATATTCAATCAACCGACTCAGCCACCACCTCAATCAGCCCAATCCGATCCAGCGCCCCCGCCAGTTGCCCCACCGTTCGATCCACCTGATGCCACTTCTCCAGCCCAAACAACCCAACCCGGAAAGTCATGAAATCCGCACCCTCGTCGCACTGCAGCGGCACGCCGGCCGCCGTCTGCAAGCCCTCGGCCAGAAACTTGCGACCAGACTGAATCTCGGGGTCAGTGGTGTAGCTCACCACCACGCCAGGCGCCTTGAAACCTTCAGCGGCGACGCTGGGCAGGCCACGGCTTTCGAACAGGGCGCGCACCTTGCTGCCCAGCGCAATCTGCTCGTCGCGCACTTTCGCAAAACCATAAGCCTGCGTCTCTTTCATCGCCTCGCGCAGGCGTGTCAGCGCATCGGTCGGCAGCGTGGCATGGTAGGCGTGGCCGCCCTTTTCATACGCCTCCATGATCTGCAGCCACTTCTTTAAATCGCAGGCGAAGCTGGAGCTGGTGGTGCCCTCGATAGCCGCCCTGGCGCGCTCGCTGAGCATGACCATCGCGCAGCAGGGTGAGCTGCTCCAGCCTTTTTGCGGCGCGGAAATCAGCACGTCAACGCCCGTGGCTTTCATGTCCACCCACATCGCGCCCGAGGCAATGCAGTCGAGCACGAACAGGCCGCCCACGGCATGCGCGGCGTCGGCCACGGCGCGCAAATAGTCGTCGGGCAGGATCATGCCGGATGCGGTTTCCACATGCGGGGCAAAGACCAGCGCGGGCTTTTCTTTGGCGATGGCGGCCTGCACTTCGGCTATTGGTGCGGGCGCCCAGGGTGCCTGGGCGCCGGCGCCGGTTTGACGCGCCTTGAGAACGGTGGACGAGGCGGGGATTTGCCCCATGTCGAAAATCTGCGTCCAGCGGTAGCTGAACCAGCCGTTGCGGATGACCAGCACGTGCTTGCCTGCGGCGAACTGCCGCGCCACGGCTTCCATGCCGAAGGTGCCGCTGCCGGGCACCAGCACCGCTGAGGGCGCGTTGTACACCTCCTTCAGAATGCTGGAAATGTCAGTCATCACGCCCTGGAAGCTGCGCGACATGTGGTTCAGCGCGCGGTCGGTGTACACCACCGAGAACTCAAGCAGGCCATCAGGGTCAACGTTGGGCAGAAGTCCGGGCATAGCGTTCTCTCGGGATAGTTGGAAAAGTTGGTTTGCCAGCTTAGCACGGTGCGCCGGTTAAAGGCGCTCGCGGTTTTTTTTGAGAAAGACTCAGCCCTCGATTAGCTGGAGCAGTCCGGCCATGTCAAAAAAGATGGTGCTGGCACCCACGCCGCGCAGCGCCGCCGGCGCATCATGCCCCGCTTCATGCGGGCTATACCCAAACACCGTACACCCCGCAGCCACGCCAGCCATCACCCCGGTCACCGTATCCTCCACCACAGCACAGCGCTTGGGGTCCACCCCCAGCGCAGCGGCAGCCGCCAGGTAAACATCCGGTGCCGGCTTGGATCGCGGCAACTCATGCCCGCTGAAAATCCGGCCCTTGAAGTAGGGCATCAGCCCGCACTTGTGCAGTTGCAGCTCGACCTTAAAGCGGTCCGCGCCTGAGGCGCAGGCGATGCGTCCGTGATAGAGCTCGTGGATCTGCGCCACGGCCGCAACCGCGTTGCGGATGGGCTTGACTCCCTCCATCAGCCCCAGGTTACGCCGCTCGCGGAAGCGGACCATCCAGTCTTCGGTGAGCGGCTGGCTGGTCTGGGCTTCGATCAGTGCCACCTCGTCCTTCACCGCCTTGCCGATGAAGATGCGCATGCACTCCTGCGGGCTGAGCTTCCAGCCCAGCTCTTCCAGCATGTCGCGAAGCACCCCGTTGGTGATGGGCTCGCTGTCCACCAGCACGCCATCGCAGTCAAACAACACGGCTTCAAATTTCATGGTTACTCATTTTTTGATAGCTGCTTGCGCACGTCCTTCGTGCGGTAGAGGAATTTTTATACTAAAACTGGGCGCCATCGACGTAATGCCAGCGCCCTTGCTCGCGCACAAAGCGGCTGCGCTCATGCAGGCGTATCGCCAGGCCCGCCTCCCGGCAGCGGGCGACAAACTCCACTTCGGCATGGCTGGCGTCAATCACCCGGTGCGAACGCACTTCAAGCCCCAGCCATTTCCCGGCAGCGTTCAGCTCAAGTTGTGGCGGGCGCGTGCTGGCGTACCAGGTGGCCAGCAGGTAGTCGCTGCGGCCCAACGCAAAGGCGCTGTAGCGTGAGCGCATCAGCGATTCGACGTCGGGTGCGGGCGTTTCATCAAAGTCATCCAGATAAAGGCCGCAGCACGCGGAAAACGCGAGCGGTTTTTTCTTCGCGTCCAGACGGCCGCAGGGACAAACGGGCGTCTTCAGCGCCGGCTTCATGCGCGTCAAGCCTTCTTCGCCTTGCGCGCTTCCAGCGTTTCGATCGGCCCGCCCTGCTTGGCCCACTCTGCAAAGCCGCCGTCGATGTGGGCCACATTGCTCATTCCCATGTCCTGCAGGGTCTTGGCGGCCAGCGCGCTGCGCCAGCCTGCACCGCAAAACAGGATGAACTCCTTGCTTTCATCGGCCCACATCGGCTTGTGGTAAGGCGACTCGGGGTCGACCCAGAACTCCAGCATGCAGCGCGGCGCATGGGTGCTGCCCGTCACCGTTCCCCCTGCAAGTTCACGTATATCGCGGATGTCAACGAGGTGAATGCCCGGTTTATCAAGCATGGCGAGCACCTCGGGCACCGTATAAGTCTTGACTTGCGCCATGGCTTCGTCAACAAGGGCGCGAAATCCTTTGGTAATAGGCATTTTTTGTCTCCAGCAATGAGAGGATCTTTATACCGGAGTTGAGCGCCCCCCGCCCGCCAGGCCCCACTGACACTGGGCGCGATCATCGATTTTGAACGATCTGACGTCATAGGGGGTGAACTATTATCGGCAGGCCATTGGACCCAGGAGATTTCCCTTTGACGTCAAGCTCTGTATTTTTATTTATCGGTCTGACTCTGACAGGTGCAGCCTTGTCCCTGCCCGCGCAGGCTCAGGCTCAGGAAGGCGGCGCGGACGAAGGAAAAATTTCGTTCAAGCTAACGCCGACCTATCTGTCGTCATCCGATAGCAACCATGCGCTTGACCTGAACTTGCGCGGCGCCATCGGAGCCCATACCGCCTGGCTCGGCCAGTACCGAGACAAGGCTGGCTTTGTGCAGGCGCGAACCGGTTACGAAAACCGTCAGGACTTTGGCCTGGCGCGCACGGTCCTGTCGATACAACTGGCGTCCGGCGGCTTCGTTGGCGGCTCAGTCTCCGCAGAGCTGGGGGGCGAAACCTATGCGATTGCGGGTTGGGGCCGAACCAACTTGCGTAACTATTACAACCTGAACTTCGACCCCAATGACGCGATCACGCTGGGCTTGGGAACGCGTGTTGTTCCCCAAACCGAGCTTACTGTTTTTCAGATCCGGGATGACCGCCTGGGGACCGGGCAACGCGTCACCCATGCCGTGGCCCGTTACAAAGCATCCGAATCCGAGCGATGGACCGTGGACATCTCGCATAAAAGCGGCACCACCGACACCGCAACGCGGGTGCAAGGCTACGGCCTGTCGGTGACCTATGATTTTGGCAACTACTTTGCCCGTCTTGCGCGAGACCCTTACGCCAATTTTACGGATGCCTCGCAAACCCGGCTTTCGCTGGGTATGCGGTTTTAGGCTTGCGCTCGACCGGAAAGTCGCTGACATAGCTGTAGCCGCCTAGTCTTACTGTGTCATAAATATTTGCTATAATTTCAATAGCATCAATTCTGACTGGAGGCTTCATGAACGTGGCCAAGGAGTTCAACCACTACATCGCACATTTGTCTGAAGGGCTCGGGCATGCTGACCGTCACGCAGGGCTGAGCGGGTATTGCACCGGCCTGATGCTGCTCCTGTCACGCAAAAGCGTCGAGCCCATGGCCGCACGCGTTGACCCGCTGCACGCCAGCGCACGCCACCAGGCACTGCATCACTTTGTAGCCAAGTCCGAGTGGTCAGACGCGGCGGTTATCGCTCGCGTGCGCGATTGGGTCATGCCAACGCTGGGACTCGACAGGGGTCGCTACTGGATCATCGACGATACGGGCTTTCCAAAGAAGGGTAAGCATTCGGCAGGGGTCGCCCGCCAGTATTGCGGCCAACTGGGCAAGCAGGGCAATTGCCAAGTGGCAGTCAGCCTGTCGCTGGCAAGCGTTCAGGGCAGCCTCCCCATTGCCTACCAACTCTATCTGCCCAAAGACTGGTCAACCGACCCGGTGCGACGCAAGGCAGCTGGGGTTCCTGAGACACCAGCGTTCGCAACCAAACCCGAAATAGCCTTGGCGCAGATACGTCAGGCTATTGGCCAGGGTGTGCCCATGGGGGTGGTGCTGGCCGATGCCGGATATGGTGTGATGAGACCGCCTTTCGGGACAGCATCACTGCATTGGGCATGCTCTACGCGGTGGGCATTCGCCCTGGCACCACAGTGTGGGCACCGGGGACTGCGCCGCTGCTGCCCAAAGCTTGGGTTGGGCGCGGCATCAGGCCGACCAAGCTGCGCCGGGAACCTGGCAATGAGCCGATAACGGTCAAGGCACTGGCCATGGCGTTGCCGCCATCAGCCTGGAGCACCATCATTTGGCGCGAGGGCACCAACAGTGAACTCAGCGGGCGTTTCACCGCGTTACGAGTGCGTCCTGCTCACCGCGATTATCTCGGCAC
>JAYWDL010000247.1:0-4892 GCA_043779865.1 Polaromonas sp. | reverse complement strand
TTACCCAACTGACAGCCCAACTGGACGGACGTCCCCTGGATGCGGATCTGGACGCCTGGCTCAACGCCGAGTACGGCGTCGAAAGCGCTACCTACCGTCAACTGAAGCAGGCCTGTATGACGGGCGTTGCGCAAGGCTGGCTGTGCGAGCGTGAGGGCGGCGGCATCCGGTATGGTCGCATTTTCAAGCCGGCAGACGACCTGCACGGCTTTTCGGTCGATGTGGTGGACATGAAGGACATCGCCGGCCCGCACCATGCTCATCCGCAGGGCGAGATCGACCTCATCATGCCGCTGGATAACGACGCCCGGTTTGATGGCCGCCCCGCTGGCTGGCTGGTTTGCCCACCGGGCAGCGCGCACCAGCCAACGGTATCTGGCGGACGCGCCCTGGTGCTCTACCTGTTACCACAGGGCAGCATCGAATTCACCCGTCACTGATTTTTACGAAATGACTCCCATGACCGAATTGCTTTCCAATTACCTCGGCGGCCGCTGGCAGCTTGGCGCCGGCGCAGGTACGCCTTTGTTTGATCCTGTTCTCGGCACCGAACTCGTGCGCGTCGATGCGACCGGACTCGACCTTGCCGCCGGCTTTGACTTTGCCCGCGAACAAGGCGGTGCGGCCTTACGCGCCCTCACCTACCGCGAGCGTGCCAGCCTGCTCAGCGCGGCCCTCAAGGTGCTTCAGGCCCATCGCGACGCCTACTACGACATTGCTATAGCCAACAGCGGCACAGTCAAGAACGACTCCGCCGTGGACATTGATGGCGGACTTTTCACACTGGGCACTTATGCCAAACTCGGTGACTCGCTGGGTGAACGCCGCTTCATTCTTGATGGCGACATGGCACGGCTGGGCAAGGAAACGCTGTTCCAGTCGCAGCATGTGCTGACGCCCACGCGCGGCGTTGCCCTGTTCATCAACGCCTTCAACTTCCCCGCGTGGGGCCTGTGGGAAAAAGCGGCACCGGCCTTGCTTTCAGGCGTGCCGGTCATCATCAAGCCGGCCACAGCGACCGCCTGGCTGACGCAGCGCATGGTCAGGGACGTGGTTGATACGGGCATTTTTCCGCCCGGCGCCTTGTCGGTTATTTGCGGCAGTTCGGCTGGACTGATGGACCAACTGCAACCCTTCGATGTCGTCTCGTTCACCGGCTCGGCCGAAACGGCGGCGGTGATCCGCTCGCATCCGGCCGTGGTGCAGCGCTCGGTACGTGTCAACATCGAGGCCGACAGCCTCAACTCGGCCGTGCTGCTGCCGGGCGAGGCAGCCGGCAGCCCGGCTTTCGACTTGCTGGTCAAGGAAGTGGCCCGCGAAATGACGGTGAAGTCGGGCCAGAAATGCACCGCCATCCGCCGCATCTTTGTTCCCGAGGCTTTGTACGGCGCGGTTGCCGAGGCGGTTGCGGCACGGCTGGTCAAGACCACCGTGGGCAACCCGCGCAACGAATCGGTACGCATGGGCGCCTTGGTCAGCCGCAGCCAGCTGGCGGCGGTGCGCGAAGGACTGGCGCACCTGAGGGCGCAGGCGGAGGTGCTGCATGACGGCGCCAGCCAGACGCTGGTTGACGCCGACCCGACCGTGGCCTGCTGCATCGGGCCGACGCTGCTGGGCACCCGCAACGCCATCGGAAGCGACAGCGCTGACCGCATCCACGACACCGAGGTTTTTGGCCCGGTAGCCACACTGGTGCCTTACCGCGACACCTCCCACGCGCTGGCTCTGGTGCGCCAGGGCCAGGGCTCGCTGGTAACGTCGCTTTATGGCAGCGATGCCGCTGCGCTGGCGGCAACCGCGCTTGAGCTGGCAGACAGCCATGGGAGGGTGCATGTGATCTCGCCTGATGTGGCGCAACTGCAAACGGGTCACGGCAACGTCATGCCCCAGTCGCTGCACGGCGGCCCAGGGCGCGCGGGCGGCGGCGAGGAACTGGGTGGCCTGCGCGCGCTGAACTTCTACCACCGCCGAAGCGCGGTGCAGGCCAGCACCGCCGTGCTGGACCATCTGCAGTTGCCTGTGGCTTGACGCCTGTCCCCAACAAGGAGACGACATGGCCACTGAATCGACGAGCCCGCCACCTCTTTCACCGCTGGGCAAGCACTTTAATTTCGCCCACTACCTGATCGAGTGCAATGCTGGTCATCCCGCCAGGACGGCTTATATCGACGACCTGGAAACCGTGAGTTATGGCGAGTTGGCTGATCGCATTCGCCGCCTGGCCGCCGGACTGCTGGCTGCCGGCGTGCGCCGCGAAGAGCGCGTGCTGCTGCTGATGCACGACTGCAGCGACTGGCCGGTCAGCTTTCTGGGCGCCATGTACGCCGGCATCGTGCCGGTCGCGGTCAACACGCTGCTGACGAGCGATGACTATGCCTTCATGCTGGAGCACAGCCGCGCCCAGGCGGTGCTGGTGTCCAGCGCACTCTTGCCGATGTTGCACGAAGCCATGGCCAAAGCCGCCCATGAGGTCAAGACCGTCATCGTTTCGCGCCCTGACGCTGCACTGCCTGAAGGAAGCTTGGCGCTGGACGCTTTTATCCAGCAGCATCCGCCACTGCCCCAAGCCGCCGCCACCAACCCCGACGATCCGGGTTTCTGGCTTTATTCCTCCGGCTCAACCGGCCAACCCAAAGGCGCCCTGCACACGCACGCAAGTCCTTACTGGACGGCCGAGCTGTACGGCAAACCGGTGCTGGGCATTACCGAGCGCGACGTGTGTTTTTCGGCCGCCAAGCTGTTCTTTGCCTACGGTCTGGGCAATGCCCTGAGCTTTCCGCTCAGCGTGGGCGCCACAGTGGTCTTGATGGCCGAACGACCTACCCCGGCGGCTACCTTCAAGCGCTGGATCGACCACCAGCCCACGGTTTTTTTCGGCGCTCCCACCGGCTTTGCCGGCATGCTGGCCTCGCCTGGCCTGCCGGCCAAAAACCAGGTAGCGCTGCGTCTGGCGTCTTCGGCTGGCGAGGCTTTGCCAGCTGACTTGGGCGAACGTTTCACGGCGCACTATGGCATTGAGATCATTGACGGCATTGGTTCGACCGAAATGCTGCATATCTTCCTGTCGAACCTGCCAGGCAAAGTGCGCTACGGCACCACCGGCTGGCCTGTACCCGGCTATGAAATTGAACTACGTGGCGATGACGGCCGTCCGGTTCCTGACGGCGAAACTGGCGACCTCTACATCAAGGGACCCAGTGCGGCACTGATGTACTGGGGCAACCGCGACAAGTCACGCGAAACCTTTCAGGGAGTCTGGACGAAAAGCGGCGACAAGTACGTTCGCAATGCCGACGGCACCTACACCTACTCCGGCCGCAGCGATGACATGCTCAAGGTCAGCGGCATCTATGTGTCACCGTTCGAAGTCGAGGCCACGCTGGCGCAACACCCGGCCATCCTGGAGGCGGCCGTCATTGGCGTGGCCGATGGCGAGGGCCTGACCAAGACCAAGGCCTATGTCGTGCTCAAGCCCGGCCAGCAGGCCAGCGAGGTGGAACTTAAAGCCTTCGTCAAGGAGCGCCTCGCGCCCTACAAATACCCGCGCACGATCGAGTTTTTGGCCGAGCTTCCAAAAACAGCCACCGGCAAGATTCAGCGCTTCAAGCTGCGAGAGTTGAGATGACGCCAAAATGCCGGACGCAGTAGCGTTCATCGACATCAACTGGGCAGGTCGCACGGTCAGCATTGAACACCAGTGGATAGCCCGTAATATGGCGACAGCGCCCCTGCTCGTTTTCCTTCACGAAGGTTTGGGTTCTTTGTCGATGTGGAAGGATTTTCCGCAGCGCCTGTGCGAGGCCGTCGGCTGCTGCGGGCTGGTCTATTCCCGCCCAGGCTATGGTCGCTCGACGCCGCGGGCTGCCGAAGAAGCCTGGGGCCTGGACTTCATGCACCGCCAGGCGCAGGAGGTGCTGCCTGCTCTGCTCGAAGCGCTGGGCATCAATGTGACAACCCAACGCCTCTGGCTCCTGGGCCACAGTGACGGCGCGTCCATCGCCCTGCTGTATGTGGCTAGTTACCCACAGCGTATTGCCGGCGCCATCGTGCTGGCGCCGCATATTCTGGTTGAAGACTTGTCGGTGGCGAGCATCCAAAAGGCTCGCACAGCTTACCTCAAGACCGACCTGCGGCAACGTCTCGCCCGCTACCACGACGACCCGGATTCAGCCTTTTTGGGCTGGAACGACATCTGGCTCGACCCGGACTTCAAGCAGTGGTCGATTGAGGCCGAAATCAGTGCCATCCGCTGCCCACTGCTGGCGGTTCAAGGACAGGACGACGAGTACGGTACGCTGGAGCAGATTCGCGGCATCGCGCGTCGTGTTCTACAGACCGAACTGCTCGAACTGCCCGCTTGCGGACATTCCCCTCATCGCGACCAGCCAGAACAGCTGATCGCTGCTGTTGCCGAATTCATGCAGCGTAAGCGCACTCAACCCATCTGATGAAAGACTGGTTGAGTGCAGATACGGTGAAGCAGCCAAGTCTTTTTCACAGTTGCGGCATTTATTGAGTCGGTATCGAGTGCAGCTTGAAACTGCATTTCGTCGCTTTTCATACGTGAGAAACGGCGAGTTGCGTGTTACGACCCATCCAAGACGCTGGCGTTTTCGAGAATGGTGCGAGAGACGGGACTTGAACCCGTACGACATTACTGTCCCGGGATTTTAAGTCCCGTGCGGCTACCGATTACGCCACTCTCGCTGGTCAAAAACTTGCCTGATTTATGAGTCAGGCCAATATATATTGTCAAACAAAAAGCCCCATTGCAGGGGCTGATGACAATAATATGATGGAGGCGCGGCCCGGAGTCGAACCGGGCTAGCCGGATTTGCAATCCGGTACATAACCGCTTTGTTACCGCGCCGCATTCTGCACAACTGAAACAC
>JAYWDL010000246.1:0-4902 GCA_043779865.1 Polaromonas sp. | reverse complement strand
ACAGCGGCGCGCGCTACCTGTCCAGCTATTTCGAGATGTACCCGCCCGGCCATGGCCGCCAGCCCGGCGGCGGCGATGCCGGGCCCGAGGCCGGCGCTGTCTGGCGCCATGGCGACTGGCTCAGGATTGACGCCGGCACTGAGGGCGGCTGCGTGATTTACGGACGCTCTGACGCCACCATCAACCGCCACGGCCTGCGCATGGGAACCAGCGAGTTGTACAGCGCCATCGAAGCCCTGCCCGAAGTGCTGGATTCGCTGGTGGTCGATCTGGAGTACCTGGGCCGCGAGAGCTACATGCCGCTGTTCGTGGTGCTGAAAAGCGGCGTGGTGCTGGACGACGCGATGAAGGCCAGGCTCAACAACGCCATCAAGACTGCGCTCAGTCCGCGCTTTGTGCCCAATGACATCTTTCAGGTCGCCGAAATTCCGCGCACGCTGTCGGGCAAGAAGCAGGAACTGCCGATCAAGAAACTGCTGCTCGGCCAGCCGCTGGAAAAAGTCGTGAACAGGGATGCGATGGCCAATCCGGGCTGTCTGGACTGGTTTGTAATGTTTGCAGCGAAGCGGCTGGCAGGACAAGCCTGATGTGGCCAGCGGCCAAGTAAGCCAGCGGCATTAAATCAGGCGCAATACAATCGGCTGTTCAATGAAAGTCTTCCGCCGTTCAATTTATGCGTGGGTTGCGCTGCTGGGAATCGTCTTTTCCCAGTTGGCGGTGTCGGCGTATGCCTGTCCCGGCCAGAATGCACTGAGTCCGGCAAAAGATTCGGTAAAAGTGATGGTCGGCATGCCCTGCGCCGAGATGGAAATGGTCATTTCCGCCATGGAACAGCCGGCGCTTTGTCTGCAGCACTGTGAGCAGGGAAACCAGACTGTGGGCTCGGCGCAGCCCCTGGACGTCAACCCCACGCTGATTCTTCTTCCCGTCGTTCCGACGCTGGCGCAGACTATGGCAGCCAGCGAGCCTTTCCTGCAAACACCGGCCCTTGCGCTTCCCCCTTACCCACCCCCTCTTTGGCGCACCGCTCGGCTGCGCATTTGACATTTTCCTGCTCCTCTTCGTGACGCACCCCTTGTGCGTCGCTTTGGCCGTTTGTCGCCATCTGTTCAGGAGAAGGTCATGTATCCAGTTTTATCAATCATCCGTCGCCGCCCGACAACTGCTGTAATTGCAGCGCTGTTTTTAGCTCTAGCGGCGCTACCGCTTCAGGCACAGCAGGCGAGCCCGTTATCGCTGGATGAAGCGCTAGGTATTGCGCAAGCCAACGCTCCGGCCTTAAATGCTTCTGCGCATGGGGCGCGGGCTTCAAACCACCTGGCAATCGCTGCAAGCCAGCTGCCAGACCCCGTGCTCCGAGCCGGCATCGACAACCTTCCCCTTACCGGGCCTGACCGCCTGAGCCTGGGCAGGGATTTCATGACCATGCGCAGAATTGGCGTCATGCAGGAGTACGTGTCGTCCGGCAAACGACAGCTCGTTCGTGAGCGAAATGAACTGGAGGCAGCGCGGCAGGACGCATCAAGGCGCAAGCTGACGACGAATCTGCGTCGTGACGTCGCCATCGCCTGGTTTGATCGTTACTACGCCGCCGAGTCCCGCAAACTTCTCAAGACTCTGGCAGCCGAGGTTGAGGTGCAGCTGCGAACACTGGATTCGCAGTTGCGCGCCGGCAAGGCAGCCGCCGTTGAATCTCCCATGGCCAGCGCCGTGCTGCTGCAGACCCGGGACCGGATGCTGGTGGTCGACAAGCAGGAACGCCTCGCCAGCATCGTGCTGGCGCGATGGCTCGGCGACGAGGCAAAAAGGACGCCTGGCACGCTTCCCGACATTGCGGAACTGCCGCCTGACCTTGCGAGTGCGGACGTCGCCAGCGCAGCGCCGTCGCTTCTTGAGCATTCCCGCGAGCTGGACATTGCCAGGACTGAACTGGCCATTGCGGAAAAGAACAAAAGGCCCAACTGGAGCTGGGAGCTTGCCTATCAGCAGCGCGGCAGTGCGTACTCGAACATGGTTTCAGTGGGCATCAGTGTTCCTTTGCCCGTCAACGCATCAAACCGGCAGGAGCAGGAAATCGCGGCAAAACGCGAGCAAGTCGAGCAAGCGGAGGAATTGCACGAAGACATGCGGCGTGAAGTCCAGGCCGGGTTGGCGGCCAGCTACGTTGAATGGCAAAGCCTGATTGACCGGCGAAAAAGGCTGGGCGGGGCGCTATTGCCGCTCGCCCGCCAGCGTATCGACCTGTCGCTTGCCTCCTACCGCGCGGGTCAGGCCAGTCTGGCGTCCGTCCTCGAAGCAAGACGCGCCGAGGTCGAAACCCGTCTGCAGTTGCTTGACCTGGAACGCGAGACTGCGCGCCTGTGGGCCGAACTGCAGTATGTCTATGGAGAAGCAGCCAAAGCCCATGCACCGGGAGCCCAGCCATGAAAACACCAGTTCTTGTCGCAGTCTGCACCATTGCCGGCGCACTTATCGCCGTCGGTGCCTATCAACTGGGAGCGCACCGCACTTCCGTGGTCACCACGAACGCCGCGCCGGCATCACCCGGTACAAAGATTGACCCGAAAACCGGCCGGCAGGTGCTTTACTGGCATGACCCGATGGTGCCTGGTACCCGGTTCGACAAACCCGGCAAGTCGCCCTTCATGGACATGCAGCTCGTTCCGGTCTATGCCGATGAAGGGGGAGGGTCCGGCGCCACGGTCAGCCCCCAGGTCGCCCAGAATTTGGGCATACGTACCGGGTTGGTACGCAGGGGCGACACGTCCGCCAGCTTCGAGGCAAGCGGCGTCGTAACGCAGAACGAACGTGCAACGCAAGTCGTTCAGTCCCGGGTCACCGGCTACATCGAAAAGCTGCATGTTCGCGCGCTACTCGATACCGTCAGAAAGGGGCAGCCGCTTGCGACGCTCTATGCGCCTGAATGGGCCGCAGCGCTGGAAGAATACCTGGGCGTGCGACGCGCGCAGCCGGGCGCGGCGCTCGTGGAGGCGGCACGTGCGCGTCTGAGGCTTATCTCCCTGCCTGACGATGTCATTGCCAGGTCCGAACAAGCGGGTGCGGCGCAAACACGCTTCACCCTGACCGCCCCCATTTCCGGCGTTGTTGCAGAGCTTGGTGTCCGGGAGGGGGCCATGGTTTCCCCCGGCATGACGCTTTTTCGCATTGCCGACCTGAACTCGGTCTGGGTCATGGCCGACGTGCCGCAATCCATCGGCGTGCAGGTGCGCCCCGGCAGTGATGCCGAGGTGCGGGTGCCGGGCCTGGAGGACAAGCCGTTTGCCGCAAAGGTGTCAGCAGTGCTTCCCCAAGTCGACCCGACAACGCGAACGCTCAAGGCCAGAGTCGAAATCCGCAACCCCGGACTTTTGCTCAAGCCAGGCATGTTCGTGAGAGTTACCTTCAGGGAACGCGGCGCACGGCAGGCGCTGCTGGTAGCGCAGGAGGCCGTGATTGCGACCGGCAAGCGCAACGTCGTGATTGTGGCTGGCGATGGCGGTAAATACACGCCGGTCGACGTTCAACTCGGACGCGACAGCGGTGGCGACGTCGAGGTGACTTCCGGTCTGCTTGAGGGGCAGCGGGTCGTCGTCTCAGGCCAGTTCCTGCTCGATTCAGAGGCCAGTCTCAAATCCGGTCTTGGGCGACTCGACGCTGGCGTATCCAAGTCCCCGGCAGCGGAACGCCACACCGGCGAAGGCACGATCAAGTCGATAGACAAGGACGGCTTGACGCTGTCGCATGGACCCATCGCATCACTTAAGTGGGGGGCGATGACCATGGCTTTCAAAAATCCCGGGGAAGGCCTGTCCAGAGACCTGAAAGTCGGCATGCAGGTCAGCTTCGACTTCGTTCAGCAAGGCGACGACTATGTGTTGCAGAGCGTCACGCCCGTGCCGTCGGGACACAGGCCGTGATTGCAAACATCATCCGCTGGTCGATTGCCAGCCGTTTCCTGGTGCTGGTGGCCACTGCCATTCTGGTCGGCTGGGGTCTGTGGTCACTGTCGAAAACGCCGCTTGATGCCCTTCCGGACCTGTCGGATGTGCAGGTCATCATTCGCACCACGTACCCGGGACAAGCGCCGCAAATCGTCGAAAACCAGGTCACCTACCCCCTGACGACGACCATGCTCTCCGTTCCCGGTGCAAAGACCGTTCGGGGCTATTCCTTCTTCGGCGACTCCTTCGTTTATGTCCTGTTCGAGGATGGCACAGACCTTTATTGGGCGAGGTCGCGTGTGCTTGAGTACCTCAACCAGGTTCAGTCCAAACTACCTGCCGGGGCCAGCGCCGCCCTCGGACCGGATGCGACCGGTGTTGGCTGGATCTACGAATACGCTCTGGTCGACCGCACTGGCCACAACGACCTCGGCCAGCTTCGCGCCCTGCAGGACTGGTTCCTGAAATTCGAGCTGAAGTCTGTCCCGAACGTGGCCGAAGTGGCCAGCATCGGCGGGATGGTGCGTCAATACCAGGTGGTGCTTGATCCGGACCGGCTGCGCGCTTACGGTATTGCGCACGCCAGGGTGCTGGAGGCGATCAAGCGGGCCAATCAGGAGTCAGGCGGCGCCGTGATCGAACTGGCCGAAACCGAGTACATGGTCAGGGCCCGCGGCTACCTGGCCAGTCTGGATGACTTTCGCAACATTCCCCTGAGCGCCTCGAACGAAGGTGTCGTCGTTCGACTGGGCGACGTTGCCCGAGTCCAGATGGGCCCGGAGATGCGCCGCGGCATTGCCGAGCTCGACGGCGACGGGGAGGTGGCTGGCGGCGTGGTGGTTATGCGGACCGGCAAAAATGCGCTGGAGACGATCGAAGCGGTGAAAGCCAGGCTGACTCAACTCAAGGCCAGCCTGCCCACCGGCGTCGAAATCGTCACCACTTACGACCGGTCTGAACT
>JAYWDL010000245.1:0-4907 GCA_043779865.1 Polaromonas sp. | reverse complement strand
GTTTTTGCCGGATTTGCAGGCCCATAGCCCCGCTATGGGTCAAAAAGACGGTGAAAAATGGACCGCTGCGGTCGATTTGCAGCCGACGATTCCCAAGTTCGGTAGGCTCCTAGGCACTGTTGCCTTTTTGACTGCAGAATTTTTAACAATGATTTCCTGACCTGACATGGCCAAAAAAGACTATTACGACACGCTGGGCGTTCCCAAAAACGCCAGTGACGAAGACATCAAAAAAGCGTACCGCAAGCTCGCGATGAAACACCACCCGGACCGCAACCAGGGTGACGGCAACAAGGTTTCCGAAGAAAAATTCAAGGAGGCCAAAGAGGCTTACGAGATGCTTTCCGACGAAAAAAAGCGCGCAGCCTACGACCAGTATGGTCATGCTGGCGTGGACCCGAACATGCGCGGTGGCCCGGGCGCGGAAGGTTTTGGCGGTTTTGCTGAAGCGTTTGGCGACATTTTTGGCGATGTCTTTGGTGGCCAGCGCGGTGCTCAAGGCGGTGGCGGCCGGCAGGTGTACCGCGGCGGCGACCTGAGCTATGCGATGGAAATCAACCTGGAAGAAGCCGCGCATGGCAAGGAAGCGCAAATCCGCATCCCCAGCTGGGACGACTGCACCACCTGCCACGGCAGCGGCGCCAAGCCCGGCACCAAAGTGGCCACCTGCACCACCTGCCACGGTCACGGCGCGGTGCAGATGCGCCAGGGCTTTTTCAGCGTGCAACAAACGTGTCCGCAGTGCAAGGGAACAGGCAAGCTGATTCCTTCGCCTTGTGTCGCCTGCCACGGCGTGGGCAAGACCAAAACCAACAAGACGCTGGAAGTCAAAATCCCGGCCGGCATTGACGACGGCATGCGCATCCGCTCGACCGGCAACGGCGAGCCCGGCACCAATGGCGGCCCGCCCGGCGACCTGTACATTGAAATCCGGCTCAAAAAGCACGATATCTTTGAGCGCGACGGTGATGACCTGCATTGCGCCATGCCCATCAGCTTTACCACAGCGGCTCTGGGTGGCGAAATTGAAGTGCCGACGCTGGCCGGCAAGGCGGCGATTGACATTCCAGAAGGCACACAAGGCGGCAAGCAGTTCCGGCTTCGCGGCAAGGGCATCAAGGGCGTGCGCTCCAGCTATCCCGGCGACCTGTACTGTCACATCACTGTAGAAACACCTGTGAAGCTGACCGAGCACCAGCGCAAGCTGCTTAAAGAGCTGGACGAGTCGATTAAAAAAGGCGGGGCCAAGCATTCACCCAGCGAAGAAGGGTGGACTGACAAGCTGAAGAGTTTCTTCGGCGCCTGACTCAGGGTCTGGCCGCGCTGCCTGCAGGGTGCGCAGCCAGTACACCGCTCCTGGGTTTTGATGACATGCCGGATTCAGTCCGGCATTTTTTATGGGCATGCCTGTTTGCAGGCGAAGCCAGCAGTTGCGCAGTCATGCAGGGCTGGATTGCAAGCAAAACTCACTCCAGCGCAACGCAGGTTCAACTAACCGTGCCGCCATTTGTCGTTGAATCCAGAGGGTAGCGCCTGGCGTTCGAGACTCCTGAATTGATAGCTGGAAGCGCCCGTAGTCATTGCGCCAGAGGCTGATTTTTATATAAACCAGACTTGGGCAGAGCCAGAAATGCTCCGGGCAAGGCAAACTTCAACCGGCATAAGTAGCCACAAACTGACGGTCGATGCGGTCTTTCCAGCGCCATACCCAGGCGCCTTCAAAGCTGATTTCACCCCAAACGCCAATGGCGTAACGCCCACCGCAGGAAAGCAGATTCAGCGTTCGCTTTTGTGGCAGGTAAGGCGTCAAGGCTTGGCCCTTGATCGCGGCACGCAGGTTGGCCAGCAGTGGCGGACCTGCCCGTACTGCATACACGCCACTTCGCGCATGCGGCGCATCAACGCGGCTGGCTACATCGCCGACGGCAAAAACATTCGGGTGGCTGGTACTTTGCTGAAAACTGTTGACGGCCACGAAGCCGGCCTCGTCCAGACTCAGGCCGCTGCCGGCCAGCCATGCCGGCGCCTGCGCGCCCACGGCCAGCAGCGGGGCATCGCAAGCCAGCCGTTCGCCGCTGGCCAGCATGATCTCGCCAGCACTCACGCCCACGCAGGCGTCTGGCAGCACATCAATCCGCAGGCGCTGCAAAGCCTTGACCACCCGGCGCTGCACGCCTGCAGAGTAGTTGGCGGCCGGTGCCGGTCCTCCGGTCACCAGCGTCACGCGGCTGCCTGGCGCATACGAAGGGCCGTTCAAAGCGTAAGCGGTGGCCATGGCGAGTTCCAGCCCGGCGGCACCCGCCCCCACCACAGCCGGTGAAGGGGCTACTGCCTGGCCATGTCTGCCACCCGGGGCCAGAGCTGGCTGAAAGCCTCCATCGGTCGCACGAACAGCGCATGCTCGCGCGCGCCGGGCATCTGCGCCTCGATCTTCTCGCGGTCCATGACCGGGCCGGTATTCAGACTCAGCCAGTCGTAGGCCACGGTTTGACCGTTGGCGAGTGTGACGGTCTTTGAATCGGCATCAATCGCCACGCTGCTGCTCGGGATGTAGCGCGCACCGCAGCCGGGCAGCAGCCCTTGCAGCGGAATGACGCACTCATCGAGCGTGTAATGGCCCGCCACAAAGCCCGGCACCATGCCCGAGTAAAGCTGGCGCGGGTAAGGCGCGATCACGGTGATGTTCAGGCCGGCCGGCTTTGTGCCAGGCTGTGCAGGACATGCAGATGGGCATGGCCTGCGCCGAGCAGGACAAGATTTGTCAAGCCCGTCGCTGGGGTCATTGTTGGGTTGATGGATGGAATAGAGGTCGGGGTCGCAGTCAAATTCATGGGGACAGTGTGACATCTCCGACATAGCCCAGGCTGTGGCCGCCCGTATTGTCGGAATCGGCGCCCACCAGCACGGCTTGCAGCGGCGGCAGGGCAGCGCTTTCCTGGCCGAAGGCACGGCGAAAATCTGCGGCCAGATCCCGCGCATGAGGGACCCACTGGCCCAGGTGCTGCTCGCCGCTGTCCAGAACAATCATGCGCACGCGATGGGTAAAGGCGTTGTGCAGCAGCGTTCCGGGCGCCAGGGTGGCGTCCCACACGTAGCACAGCGTGGCGGCGGGCAGTTTTTCACCGCTCACCGAGCGCGCCACGCGCAGCAGGTTGCGCTCGACAAATCCGAGTTGCTCGATCGGCAAATCAAACAGGGCGCAGACCTTGAGCGGGCTGTCGTCACCCTGCCGGTGCCGCAGGTCGGCCCCCTGCAGCGGCTGGTCCAGGCGCCAGCGCCAGCGCAGCTGCAGGCCAGGCGCAAGCGCAAAGTCCGGCAGGTCATTCACCAGGTTGGCGTAGGAGCGGTCGGTCTGCACGCGCAGCACGGGCTGGCCGTCCAGCGGGGTGATGTCGAAGCGCGTGAGCGGCTTGTTGCCCCTGGGCAGGCCGACCACGCGCCAGGGGGCTGGCGGTACGGCGCCCTTGGCCGACGAGAAAGGGCTCAGGGGCGCCGTGGCGGGCTTGACCGGTGCAGCAGCCGGCGCTTCGAGCGGCGCTGAATTTTGGCAAAAAGCAGCTGTTGCGCATGCCCAGAGGGCGCCAGCAGCTATTGAAATAATAGCGTTACGGCTTTTTACCAGACTCGTTGGCGGGCGATTCAGGTTCATCTCAACTCCGTTTCCAGTCGTGGTATCTGCGCGCCCATTCGAGCAGGCGCCTGGGCTGGTGCGCCCGCTTCCATTCGCCTGCGGCGTATTTATTGGCCTCGGACATCGTCGGGTAGGTGTGGATGGTCGAGAGAATCTTGTTCAGCCCCAGTCCGTGCCGCATGGCCAGCACATACTCGGCCAGCAAGTCTGCGGCATGGGCACCCACGATGGTCACGCCCAGAATCGTGTCCTTGCCCGGCACCGTGAGCACTTTCACAAAACCACGCGCCTCGCTGTCGGCAATGGCTCGGTCCAGGTCGTCAAGGTCATATTTCGTGACCTCGCAGACAACACCTTTTTCCCTGGCTTCCTGCTCGTTCAGTCCCACGCGGGCGACTTCCGGGTCGATGAAGGTGGCCCAGGGGATGACCGAGTAATCCGCCTTGAACAGCCTGAAGTCGCCAAACAGCGCGTTAACGGCCGCGTACCAGGCCTGGTGCGCCGCGACATGGGTGAACTGGTAGGGCCCGGCCACGTCGCCCGCGGCGTAGATGTTGGGGTAAATCGTCTGCAGGTACTCGTTGGTTTGCACGGTGCGCTGCGTCGGTATGCCAAGTTCTTCCAGTCCGTAGCCCTCCAGCCGCGGCGCGCGGCCGACGGCGCAAATGAGCTGGTCGAATTCGATGCCGACCTCATGGCCCTGATCGCCCTGATTCTCCACCCACAAGATTTTGCTGTCGCAGGTTTTTTCACAGCGCAGCGCCTTGTGTTCCGTGAGCACATTCACGCCATCGGCCTCTAGCGCCTTGCGGACCAGCGCCGACACTTCCTCGTCCTCGCGGGCCATGAGGCGGGGGCCCATTTCCACCTGCGTGACCTGGGAACCCAGCCGCGCAAAGGCCTGCGCCAGCTCGCAGCCGACGGGGCCACCGCCCAGCACGACCAAACGCCGGGGCACGTCGTCGAGCCGGGAAAACGCGTCCCACAGCGTGTCGCTGGTCACGTAGCCCACATCGTCCAGGCCGGGCAGCGGCGGCACAAATGGCCGCGCACCGGCGGCAATCACGATGCTGCGAGTGGTCAGTAGCTGCGTGCCGCCCTCGTTCAGCACCACCTCCACCGTCCACGGGTTGACGATGCGGGCATGGCCCTGCAGCACCTCGACGCCCAGGCCGGAGTAGCGCGCCACGCTGTCGTGCGGCGCGATGGTGCGGATCACGCTCTGCACCCGCTGCATCACGGCCTTGAAGCTGAACAATGGCGTGCTGTCCGCCAG
>JAYWDL010000244.1:0-4919 GCA_043779865.1 Polaromonas sp. | reverse complement strand
ATGGACATGATCACGGTCGACCTGACACCGGTGCCTGATGCGGCAATGGGCAGCGAAGTCACGCTGTGGGGCCGCGCATCGAGTGGGGCCGCGTTGCCTATCGACGAAGTGGCGCAGGCCGCCGGCACCGTCGGTTATGAGCTGATGTGCGCGGTGGCGCCGCGCGTGCCGGTGGTGGCCGATTGAAAAACCTGTCGAGTTGGCGTTCGGTCAGGGGGCGGGCCCGGTAGATGCAGCCGAAACAACTGTCACCATCAACACCGTGCCGTGGCTGATCGCGCAATGCAGCGGCTTTCGCCATGCCAACATAACGGCGCGCTGGAATCCAGGAATATCTGACTGGACCTAAAAAAACTCGCCACTTTTGATGCGCGTGCCTGTCACGCACACCAGTTCAGGGGGGGGGGGGCTGATTTGTGTGATCGGATTAAGGAAAAAAAGCCTTTCCCGAGTACAGGTCCAAGAGATTTACGCTATCACTTAGGTGTCTCACCTTCAACGAGCCCAATACCCTCATCAATCCAGCAGATGCTAAAGGCTGCCGTTCATATCAAATAGTAGGTGAATTTGATGTCTCCCTTCACCCCCTTTTTAAAGACAGGAATAAGCAATGACGATGCCCGTGATGCCTCTGCCAAAAAATGGCTCCTGCCCCTCCGGCTATCACTCGGACGGCAATTACTGTGTGCAAAATTAAGCGCTGCCGAAAAAAAGCGGTAGATGACGCTGCACTCATCTACTTTTGATACTACTTTTTTGATAGCAGACTGCACTCGCGCAGCAAGGGCTCTGCGCACAAAGAGAGCTGAAGCCTTCAATAAAGCCCGTGCACCCGCGCCTGCAACCGCGCCAGCCCCAGCAGCGCGTCGGTAAACGGCGTTGCCACGCCGGTCAGCTGGCCCAGCTCGCGCACGGCGCCGACCAGCGCGTCCAGTTCCACCGCCTTGCCGGCTTCCACATCCTGCAGCATCGACGTCTTGAACGCGCCGAGCTCGCGGGTGACCTGGTGACGGTCTTCGGGCTGCTGGTCGATGTTGATGCCTATGCGTGCGCCGATTTCCCTGGCCTCCAGCATCACGCTGGAGATGAAGCCGCGCACCAGCTCGTCGTCCATGATGAGGTCGGCGGTGGCGCCGGTCAGCGCGCTGATCGGGTTGAGGGTCATGTTGCCCCAGAGCTTGAACCAGATTTCTTTCTGGATCTGCCCGGATACTTCGACTTCGAAGCCCGCCTTTTCCAGCAGGCTTGCGAGTCGCTCGATCCGCGCGGTTTTTTCACCCGTTGGCTCGCCCACAATCAGTTTGTTGCCGAAGTGGTGATGCACCAGTCCGGGTTTGTCCACCGAGCAGTTCGCATGGACCACACAACCTATGATGTGGTGCGCAGGCAGGGCCTCGGCCAGTTCGCCGTTGGGGTCTACCGAGGTCAGCCGCGTGCCCGACAGCCTACCGCCAAAACCTTGCAGAAACCACCATGGCACGCCGTTCATGGCGCTCAGCACCATGGTATCCGGGCCCAGCAGCGGCCCGATCTGGCGAAGCACTTCAGGCAGCGATGGCGCCTTGACGGCCAGCACCACCAGATCCTGCAGCCCGAGTTCGGCTGGCGTCGCGCTCGAGGCGACGGCTTGCGACGTGACGTGCCTGCCTTGGTGCAGGCGCAGGCCGTGCAGCTGCAGCGCGTCAAGCGTGCTGCCGCGCGCCACCACGCTGACGCTGCAGCCTGACTGGGCCAGCCTGCTGCCAATCCAGCCACCAATGGCGCCTGCGCCGTAAATGCATATTTTCATCCGGTCATCCCCTGCAGAATATGAATAAAAAGAGCTGTTTGCGCACTATTGGCGGGCAAGGTAAGCTCCTGATTTAGTAGCAAAAATTTGGCGGGCCGCTTCACGCAAACACTTCCCGCACGCCATCGTCGCAGATATCAGGACGGATGAAAGAAGCGAGATGTGCGCGGGCCACATCCATCAGCCTTCCGGCGTAAAGCCGACGGCCTTGACCAGCGGGCCCCAGCGCTCAGTGTCGGCCTTGAGCATGGCGGCCAGCTGGGCCGGCGATGTCGGCATGACTTCGAGGTAAGACAAGGCCAGGCCGTCAATGACGTCCTGCGAAGCCAGCGCGGTGCGAATGCCGCTATTGAGGCGCTGCACCACATCCTGCGGCGCCTTCGCGGGCAAAAAGAAGCCAAACCATTCGGTAAACGCCATGTCCTTGAAGCCCTGCTCCAGCAGCGTGGGCGTGCCCGGCGTGAACTTGCCGCGCGCGGCTCCGCTGGTCGCCAGCAGGCGGCATTTGCCGGCTGCCACATGCTGGGTGAATTCGCCGGTGGGGCCGGACACGGCGGCAATCTGGCCGCCAATCATGTCAAGCACCGCAGGCTGCGTGCCGCGAAAGGCAATGTGGCGAAGGTCCACATTGCCGGCGCGGCCCAGCAGGGCGCCAATGAAATGCGGCGACGAGCCGGCGGCGGGCGAACCGAAGTTGGCCAGCGCCGGGTTGGCCTTGCACCAGGCCAGAAATTCCGGCACCGTCTTCACGCTGGCCGGCACCATGGGGCCAACGGCAAAGCCGTAATCAAACACGGCGGCGGCTGACACCGGCGTCAGGTCGGCCACCGGGTCGTAGGGCAGTTTTTTGTAGGTGTGCGGGTAAATCCCCAGCATCGACATCGGCGTGAGCAGCACGGTGGCGCCATCGGGCGCTGCCGTTTTGACGAACTGCACCGCAATCTGGCCGCCCGCGCCGGTCTTGTTTTCAACCACGGCGCTTTTGGCATAGCCAGGGTGCAGCTTGTCGGCAACGCGGCGCGACACGGTGTCGGCAGTGCCGCCAGGCGCGAAGCCGGCAATGATTTTGGTGCTGTCCAGTGCCTGGCCCCAGGCTTGGGCGCAAATGCTGGCCAGCAGCGTAGCGGCGCCGGTGGTCTGCAGGAGGTAACGGCGTGAAAGGCTCATGGGTGTTTCCTCGGAGTAAATGAGCAGTGATGCAAGTTGCAATATAAAGCCGTGAGGCCGCTATATTCAATGCATGGCCAAAGAAAAAACAATCTACACCTGCACCGAATGCGGCGGCATCAGCCCCAAATGGCTCGGCAAGTGTCCACAGTGCAACGCCTGGAACACGCTGATCGAGTCAGTGGCCGAAAGTGCCGTCGCCGGCAAAAACCGCTACAGCCCGCAGTTCCAGTCGCTGGCCAAGGCGTCCGACGTCATCGCGCTGGCCGACATTGAAGCCACCGACATGACGCGCACCCCCACCGGCCATGACGAGCTGGACCGGGTGCTGGGCGGCGGCATCGTGGAAGGCGGCGTGGTGCTGATTGGCGGCGATCCGGGCATCGGCAAATCGACGCTGCTGCTGCAGGCGCTCGATTCGCTGCAGCGCGCCGGGCTGAACACGCTGTACGTCACCGGCGAGGAAAGCGGCGCGCAGGTCGCGCTGCGGGCGCGCCGGCTGGGGCTGGACGGCTCGCAGGTCAAGGTGATGGCCGAAATCCAGCTCGACAAAATCCTCGCCACGCTGGAGGCGGCCCAGCCCGCCGTGGCCGTGATCGACTCGATCCAGACGGTGTATTCCGACCTGCTCACCTCGGCGCCCGGCTCGGTCGCGCAGGTGCGTGAATGCGCGGCGCATTTGACGCGCGCGGCCAAGTCCAGCGGCGTCTGCATCGTGCTGGTCGGCCACGTGACGAAGGAAGGCGCGCTGGCCGGCCCGCGCGTGCTGGAGCACATGGTCGATACCGTGCTGTATTTTGAAGGCGAAACGCATTCGAGTTTTCGGCTGGTGCGCGCCATCAAGAACCGCTTTGGCGCGGTCAATGAAATCGGCGTCTTTGCCATGACCGAAAAAGGCCTGAAGGGCGTCAGCAACCCGAGCGCCATCTTTTTGAGCCAGCACAGCGAGCCGGTGCCCGGCAGCTGCGTGATGGTGACGCTGGAAGGCACGCGGCCGCTGCTGGTCGAAATTCAGGCGCTGGTCGACAGCGGCGGCCCCAGCCCCCGGCGGCTGTCGGTGGGCCTGGACAAAGACCGGCTGGCGATGCTGCTGGCCGTGCTGCACCGCCACGCGGGCGTGGCTTGCATGGACCAGGACGTGTTTGTCAATGCCGTGGGCGGCGTTCGCATCAGCGAGCCGGCGGCCGACCTGGCCGTCATGCTGGCCATCACATCGAGCCTGCGCGGCAAGCCGCTGCCCAAGGGGTTTATTGCGTTTGGCGAAGTCGGGCTGGCCGGCGAGGTGCGTCCCGCGCCGCGCGGCCAGGAGCGGCTGAAGGAAGCGGCCAAGCTGGGATTCAGCGTGGCGGTGGTGCCCAGGGCCAACGCGCCGAAAAAGCCGATTGAAGGCCTGACCATTCATGCCGTCGAGCGGATTGAGGAAGCGCTGGAGGTGGTGCGCAGCCTGAACTGAGGGCGTCCCGGCCAAGCTGATCGTGGCCAGGCCCGCCCAGCGGCAGCCGGCTATTTTGCTATTGAATTTATAGCCTAAAGTGCTGATAAAACGTGCGCAGCAGGCGCAATTGCCATGAATAATTCGTTGCAGCCCTGCCGGCAACCGGCAGCAGCGCGGTGACTTGCCCTACAGGGCATGCTTGACTGGCCGGTTATCTTCAGGCTTTAACGCCATCATGAGCTTGTCCATTAGCCGGAAAATAGTCAGCTGCCGCCGGTTTGCATGCCACGGCGCTGCCTGCTGCTGGCTCGCGCTGGCAATAACAGCAGGAGTGCCACATGCTTGAAAAACTTCCCGATGTGCTCGGCCACGCCTTGCGCCATGTGCGGGCCGGGCTGGAACAGATTGCCATCGCGGTGACAGCAATCGGGTCAGACCGCGCTGGCCTTGAACCGTCAGCAACGAACGCTATAGATTCAATAGCACGCTACGCCCGTTTCATATGCGCGAGCGAACTAAAACGTCTGA
>JAYWDL010000243.1:0-4924 GCA_043779865.1 Polaromonas sp. | reverse complement strand
GCCGCTTTGGGATTGGCGCCGTAAGCGTTGTCGTGCGCGTCGCCCTCCTTGACGGCCCAGTACAGCGCGATGAGCCAGCCAATCAGCGGAATCAGCGCGATCAGCAGCCACCAGCCGCTGCGCCCGATGTCATGCAGCCGGCGCACGCCCACGGTGATGGTCGGAATCAGGTGCGCCAGCGCCACCAGACCGCTGATCATCTGGCTGTTGAGGATGGCGTCCAGCACGCCCGCCACGATGACGATGCCGACGTACACCAGGAAATACATCCAGTATTCGGTGCGCCGCGCACGGCCGTTCACGTTGAAGTACTCGCGCATGACTTTCAGGTACCAGTTCATGGAATCCCTCTCGAAGTTTGATTTTTTGCTGGTGTGGCCGGCCGCCCCGGGCCTGCCTTGAATAGCCCGGCGTCTGGCGCCCCGCACATCTTACGTGAGGTCCGCGAAGCCAGGATGTCTAAGCTTCGGACAGGGTGAGCAGCGACAAACAGGCCAGCGGCGCGGTTTCGGCGCGCAGCACGCGTGGGCCCAGGGTGACGGGCTTGAAGCCGCAGGCGAGGGCGGCGGCTTCTTCGGCGGCGCTCAGCCCGCCTTCCGGGCCGCTCAGAAAGGTCAGCGCACCGGCGCGGGCCATGGTCTGGTGCAGCGGGCATGAGCCTTCGCGCAGCGACAGCAGCAGCCAGGAATCGGCGTCGGTGACGCTGGCGCCCTGGCTTTTCTTCAGCCAGTCGGCCAGCGTGAGAACCTCATGCATCAGCGGCAGGCGGTTGCGACCGCACTGCTCGCTGGCGGCCATGGCAATGCCGCGCCAGTGCGCCAGCTTCTTGTCGGCGCGCTCGGCCTTGAGGCGTAGCACGCTGCGCTCGCTCATCACCGGCTGGATGCTGGCCGCGCCCAGTTCGGTGGCCTTTTCGACCAGCCAGTCCATGCGCTCATTGGCGGGCATGCCGACGACCAGATGGATGGCGCGCCGCGCTTCGCGCGCCGTGGCGGTGTAAGCGCCAATGGTGACGTCCACATCGCTGCGGCCCATGCGCTCCACGGTGGCTTCAAATTCGCCTTCGCTGCCGGGCTGGCCGTTGCCCCGGCCATTGAAGAGCAGGATGCGTTCGCCCGGCTGCAGTCGTAGCACCTGCACATGGCGGGCGGTCTGCTCGGGCAGGCTGATGGACGTCCCGGTGACGAGAGCCACGTCGGCATAAAAACGGGCGCTCACGGCGTTGCGTCCGATTGGAGAAAAATAGTGTTTGCTATAAAAATAATAGCTTCTTGCGCACGTGCGCCATGCGCAGAAGGCATATTTGGCATCAAAATGTGTACCCCACACGGGTTTCATTGCCCTCAATCTCGTCAAGCAGCACCATCAGCGGCCCGAGTTGGCGGTAGCGGGCGCAGGTTGCGCGGGCGTACTTGATGAAGCGCGGCGTATCAAGCAGGTATTTGGGCTTGCCGTCGCGCAGCGTGAGGCGCGCAAAAATGCCCAGTACTTTGAGGTGGCGCTGCAGGCCCATCCATTCCACTGCCCGGTAAAACTCGCCGAAATCATCACCGACCGGCAAGCCGGCCTTGCGCGCCTTTTGCCAGTAGCGAACGGTGATGTCGAGCACGAACTCCTCTTCCCAGCTCAGGAAAGCATCGCGCATCAGGCTGGCAATGTCGTAGGTGACGGGGCCGTAGACCGCGTCCTGGAAGTCGAGCACACCGAGCTCGCCGTTTTTATCCACCATCAGGTTGCGGGGCATGAAGTCGCGATGCACATAGACCCGCGCGCCGCCCAGCGACTCCAGGTTGCTGGCCTTGATCTGCGCAAAGATCGGCTCAAGCTTGCCCATCAGACTGGCGTCCAGTGCGAAACCGCGATGCCGCCCCACATACCACTCGGGGAAAAGCGCCAGTTCGCGCGACAGCAGCGCGTCATCATATGGCGGCAGCACGTCGGGTCTGGACGCCAGCTGCCAGCGAACCAGCACGTCCACCGCGTCCATGTAAAGGTCAAAGTGCGCAGGCGTCGGCTTGGCCCTTGCATCGACCGCAGCGGGCGGCGCAATCACGTCGAGCATGGTCTGCGCGCCCAGGTCGCTCAGCAGCATGAAGCCCAGCGGCGCATCCCAGGCCAGCACGCGCGGCGCGTTCAGGCCCGCGTCAGCCATCAGCGCCGCCACCTTGATGAAAGGCGCGCAGTCTTCCTGGGCCGGCGGCGCATCCATGATGATGAAGCTACCTGTGCCGCTGGCGGCGTCGATCCTGAAATAGCGGCGAAAACTGGCATCGGCCGAGGCCAGCCTGACGCTATCGATTTGTAAAGCGTATTGCGGCGCCAAAGCGGCCAGCCAGTGCGCAAAGGCGCTGGCGCGACCGGCGTCAAACCAGTCCAGGGGGGAGGTGCTCATGTTTTTTGCTAGCCTTTGGTCAGTGCGGCCACCCGGCGAAGGCAGGGCAGAGGGTCATGGATAATCAGGCCTGATTTTACAAACGGGTTTATCTCATACAAACGATGCGACGTGCATCCCCTTCGCCTTTTCTGCTCGCTCCGGTGCCCCATGCCGTCCTCAGCCTTGCGTCGCTCATGTCTGCTGCGGCGCTGGGCCTGGCATTTGCCGCCCCAGTGCATGCACAGTCACCGGACGTCCCCCCGACCACCAGCGTTGAAGCGCCAATAACGCTCAAAAAAACGCCTCTGTTGGCCGAAAAGCCGCCCGAGGGGCCCGGCAACGAGGTGCCCATCTTTGTTTTTGGCGACAGCATTTCGGGCCGTCCTGATCTGGAAACGGTGGTGGACGGCCATGCAGAACTGCGGCGCGGGCCGACAGCCATTCGGGCTGACCGCGTCGAGTATTACCAACCTGAAGATACCGTCAAAGCCACAGGCAATGTGCGCATCAGCAGCTCGGGTAACCAGTACCAGGGACCGGCGTTGCAGATCAAACTCGATACCTTCGAGGGCTTCTTTACCCAGCCAAGTTACCGTTTTTTGGCGCGAGGCGGCAATGGCCAGGCATCGCGCATCGATTTTGTGGACGACAAGCGCATGATTGCGCACGACGCCACTTTCACGACCTGCGAGCGTGATGACGAAAAAACATGGCAACCGGCGTGGATATTGACTGGCACGCGCTTCAAGTTTGACCAGGAAGCAGAAACCGGCGAAGCGACCAACGCCGTGCTGCGCTTCAAAAACATACCGATCCTGGTTGCGCCATCCCTGAGCTTTCCACTCAGTGACAAACGAAAGTCAGGCCTGCTGCCGCCCTCTTTCGGCATTGACAGCACCAGTGGGACACTGTTTACCCAGCCCTACTACTTTGACATCGCGCCCAACCGGGACGCGACGATTTCACCTACCCTCATGAGCAAGCGCGGCCTTGATCTGGGTGGCGAATACCGATATCTGGAGCCCACTTACGCCGGTAAGCTTGTGGCCAGCCTGATGCCCAGTGACAAGCTGCGTAACATCAACCGCTGGTCTTACTCTTTGCAGCACGCCGGGGGCATCGACAGTGGGCTGCCTGCTATTGGTAACCTCGGCTTTAATGTCAACCTCAACCGCGTGAGTGACAACGATTACTGGCGCGATTTTCCGCGCAGCGGCTCGTCGCTTACCCAGCGCCTGTTGGCGAACGAGGCCAGTTTGAACTGGAGCCGCGGCTACTTTTCAACTTCTTTACGTACCCTGCGCTGGCAAACCCTGCAGGATGTGACGGCTCCCATCGTGCCGCCCTACGACCGCCTGCCGCAATTCACGGCCAACTACACGCGAATCAATGCACCGGTGGGCGGTCTGAACGGCTTCGACTGGTCAGTCGATGGCGACTACACCCATTTCTCTGCCGACCGAACACTCACCGGGCAACCCAACGGCGAGCGGGCGGTAGCCCGTGCGCAAATCAGTCGTCCGTGGATTGCGCCGGGCTGGCACATAACGCCCAAAGTCCAGCTGAACGCCACAAGCTACCGGTTTGATGCACCGCTGGCCAATGGTTCGACGACGGCATCGCGGGTATTGCCGACGTTCAGCCTGGACAGTGGACTGCAATTTGAGCGTAAAGCCAGCTTTTTGGGCCGCGACTTTACCCAGACGCTTGAGCCGCGTGCCTTTTACGTGCGTACACCGTATCGCGACCAGAGTCTGCTGCCCAACTATGACTCGGGAGCCAACGACTTCAACTTTGCCACGGTATTTACTGAAAATTCATTTACCGGCAATGACCGCATATCTGACGCCAATTTGTTGACGCTCGGGGTAACGTCCCGCTTGCTGGATCCGGCGACAGGTGCCGAAGCCGTGCGTTTTGGTGTCGCCGAGCGCATTGGCTTTGAAGACCAAAAAGTCACATTACCAGGTGTTTTACCGGTCACAAACCGCATTAGCGACCTGCTTTTCGGAACCACAATCAATTGGGATCCGCGTTGGTCTTTTGACGGGACTGTTCAGTACAACCCCAAAACCAAACAGTCAGAGCGCAGCGTTCTTGGCGTACGCTACACCCCCAGCAACTACCATGTGATCAGTGCATCGCTCAGGCGGCAGCGAAACGTCAGCAACCTCGTCGATGTAAGCGCGCAGTGGCCGCTTAACGATCTGTGGGGCGACAAGGGGCGTGACCTGGGTGCTGGTCGGGGGCAAGGTGGCGGCCGCTATTACGGTGTAGGTCGCCTCAACTACAGCGTGCTTGACAAAAAACTGGTTGATGGTGTTGTCGGGCTTGAGTACGATGGCTGCTGCTGGATTGGCCGCGTGGTGCTGCAACGCTCGCAGAGCAGCGCCGCCTTGTCGAACACCCGAATCCTGTTCCAGCTGGAACTGGTTGGTTTTTCCCGTATTGGGTCAAACCCGCTGGACACCCTGAAGTCAAATATTCCGCGCTATCAGTCCCTGCGTGACCAAGTGACCACGCCCAGCCGCTTTACCAACTATGACTAAA
>JAYWDL010000242.1:0-4926 GCA_043779865.1 Polaromonas sp. | reverse complement strand
CCCCGATCTTCCCGCCCTTCAGGGGGCGCCCGCAACTCATTTTTCGCACCCAAGCGCAGAAAATTCAACTCGACGTTGGAATTCTGCAAGTGGCTCTTTATACTGAGGTATGGTCCCCACAGTAGTTCGCGACGGTCAGTTTCGGCTTTTCGCGAGAAGAAACCCGCATCCATGTCCATGTTGCGCATCCGGACGGAGAGGCCAAGTTCTGGCTCACACCCGAAGTAATGCTCGCGAACCACACCGGTTTTTCAGCAAAGCAACTTCGGGATGCACAGGCGGTTATCGTCGCACACATCAAGGAGATCGAAAATGCATGGAACCACCACTTCGGCAGTTGAGGTTACTCACGTGTCAAAGCACGGCTTTTGGCTATTGCTCGATCAAGAGGAACTGTTGGTTCCCTTCTCCGATTTCCCGTGGTTTAAGCAAGCCACGATAGATCAGCTTTTGGAAGTGCAATGGCCAAGTTCAAACCACCTCTACTGGCCAAGGCTCGACGTTGACCTTTCCGTCGAGTCAATACGCAACCCAGTTGCGTTTCCGCTGATTTCCAAGATACAGGGCTCTCTTAAGAAACACCTCTCAAGTAATTGATTTTGAATTGGTTTTTCAGGCGGGTTCCGGTTGTTCTGTAGCGACGAGTTTCATGCCGAGCTTCTGGGCGCGCTGGGACAGCTGGCGCAGAACAGGTTGGCGGTAGCACTCCTCGTAGTAGTCTTGGCCTTGGTCGGTGTACTCCTCGCCCTTGGTGAGCATTGTGTAGATCAGCCGCGCCAACTTGTGGGCGGCAGCTGTCACCGCCTTGGGTTTGTCCATGCGTGAGCACATGCGCCTAAAGTACGCACCCAGCGCCGACTGGCTGCTGCGCAGCGCAGCCGCAGCCAACCGCAGGGCTTGGGCGGCGCGGTTGGCTACACGCTTGGTCTTGCCGCAGTTGCAAACCGCCAAGCCGATTCACCAATGTCGATGACGTCACCCATGACCACGCTAACCCGCGGGCAATATGCACCATTGCTACATCGTTCTTCCGCGGCGCCGCATTCCACTTTGCCACAACGACGGCATGCAGTGTTTCTTCGGCGCGATTTGCGGCAGCGGGTCGATTACTACGCTAATCCACCGATGTCTGTGATGTCAAGTTCCACACGGAACGGCATAGAGCCAGGAAAAACCACCTTCGCCCGCGAGTTTTTACCCAACGAAGCGTCGTGTTTGCAGTTCGTCAACGCCGACTTGATCGCCGCTGGTTTGTCCTCTTTCGCCCCCGAAGCGGCAGCACTGCAAGCAGGCCGCTTGATGCTCACGCAAATTGCCGCGCACATAGCGCATGGACGCAGCTTCGCGCTGGAAACCACTTTGTCAGGTCTGGGCTATGCGCGCCAAATCCCCCAGTGGCGAGCATTGGGATACGCCGTTGCCTTGCACTTTTTGGCTTTGCCGAACGGTGAAATGGCGATTGAGCGCGTGGTGCAGCGCGTTCGGCTGGGCGGGCATAACATTCCTGAAACAGTGATACGCCGTCGCTTCGCGTCGGGTCAAGCCAATTTGGCCCGCTACTGTGCCTTGGTGGATGACTGGGATGTGTACGACAACAGCGGCCTCAAGCCTGTGTTAATCAACGAAAGGACTTTGTAATGGCCTCAAATTCTTCAAACCCCTTACCGATTTTCGCCAGTCGAAAGCAAGTGACTGCTGCGCTGGAGCGTGCCGCCGAACGGGCGCGTGTACTGCGCCGAGCAAACGGGCACCAAGTTGATCGTAAGTACGCCTCCGGCCAAGCCAACTACCCCAGACCAGAAGTCTTCGCAGCTTGACCTGAAAAGTTTTGACATGACAGACATCACAACTTCCTCCTTACTTCCCAGCTACGGCCAACTGCTGGGCGAACTCAAAGCCCGCATTCGTAGCGCGCAGAGCATTGCAATACGCGCTGTCAACAAAGAACTAATTTCCTTGTACTGGGACATTGGCCGCAGCATCGACGAACGCCAGCAGACCGAGGGCTGGGGCAAAGGCGTGGTGGAGGCGCTGTCCAAAGACCTGCGTGCCGAGTTTGGCGAGAAAAGCGGCTACTCGGTACAAAACCTCTGGTACATGCGCAAGTTTTACCGCGAGTACAAGGATTTGCCAAATCTCCAGCCATTGGCTGGAGAAATTGCCTGGACTAAAAACACGCTGATTCTGGACCGCTGCAACGAGCCATTGCAGCGCGAGTTTTACCTGCGCGCTTCGGCCCGGTTTGGCTGGACACGCCGAGTGCTCGACCACCAGATTGACAACCAGAGCTATGAGAAATACCTGCTCAACCAAACCAGCTTTGACAAAACCCTGTCGCCCGCCGTGGCCGCGCAAGCCAAGCTGGCGGTGAAAGACCACTACACCTTTGACGTTTTGAGCCTGGGCGATGCCCACGAGGAGCGTGAACTGGAGGCGGGGCTGATTGCCCAAATCCGCAGTTTTTTGACTCAGATGGGGCCGCACTTTACCTTTGTGGGTAGCCAGTACCGGCTGACCGTGGACGACAACCATTGCTTCATAGACCTGCTGCTTTACCACCGCTTCCTCAAAAGCCTGATTGCCGTGGAACTCAAAATTGGCGAATTCCAGCCTGAGCACAAAGGCAAGATGGCGTTTTATCTGGTCGCGTTGAACGAAAAAATGAAGCTGGAGGGCGAAAACGATGCCATTGGCATCATCGTCTGCAAAAGCAAAAAGCGAACGGTCGTTGAATACGCCCTGAAAAGCACCACACTGCCGATTGGCGTAGCCACCTATGGCTTGACTTCCCGCTTGCCCGAGGCGTATCGCAACCTGCTGCCCAGTGAAGATGAGATCGTGGCGCGGCTGGCAGGCTGGAGGCAAGAAGAATGAGCAGAGGCAAAACATCCAGAGCAAAAAGCGTCATGGTGCTGGGCACCACCAGCGGAGCCGGCAAGAGCTGGCTGACCACTGCGCTGTGCCGCTACTACGCCCGCCAGGGGCTCAAGGTCGCCCCCTTCAAGGCGCAAAACATGAGCAACAATGCCCGCGTCGTGGCCGGCGGCGAGATCGGCAGCGCCCAGTATTTTCAGGCGCTGGCTGCGCGCGCGGTGCCCGATGTGCGCATGAACCCGCTGCTCCTCAAGCCTGAAAAAGACACGCAAAGCCAGGTCGTGCTGATGGGGCAGGTCAACGCCGAACTCTCGCGCATGGAATGGCGCGGCCGCAGTGCGTCGGTCTGGCCGGTGGTGGCGCAGGCGCTGGACGAGTTGCTGCAGGAAAACGACGTGGTGGTGATTGAAGGCGCAGGCTCGCCGGCCGAGATCAACCTCAAATCCAGCGACATCGTTAACATGCGCGTGGCCCGGCATGCCAATGCCGCCTGTCTGCTGGTCACTGACATCGACCGGGGCGGCGCGTTTGCCCACCTGTACGGCACCTGGGCCATGCTGGACGAAGCCGAGCGCAAGTTGATCAAGGGCTATGTGCTCAACAAGTTTCGTGGTGATGCAGCGCTGCTGGCCCCCGGCCCGCAAATGCTGCAAGACCTGACCGGTGTGCCCACGGTGGCTACGCTACCGATGTGGTGGCAGCACGGTTTGCCCGAAGAAGATGGTATGTATCCTTCGTCTGGCTTACTCCCTCTCCCTCTGGGAGGGGGAAGGGGTGAGGACTCCCCGCTGCGCACATCTATAACCATTGCCGTTGTAGCCTACCCGCGCATCAGCAACCTCGACGAATTTCAGCCACTGAAAAACGTGCCCGGTGTGCGCCTTTTGTGGGTTCGCAGTCCGACAGAGCTGGCTGGCCTGGCCCCCACTGACTGGATTATTTTGCCCGGCTCCAAACACACCAGCGGCGACCTCGTCTGGCTGCGCGCGCAGGGGCTGGACCAGGCGATTGCCGCCCACGCGGGCAAGGGCGGTGCGGTGCTGGGTATTTGTGGCGGCCTGCAAATGCTGGGCGAAGCGCTGATTGACCCCCACGGCATTGACGGCAACGGCCCCGGTTTGGGGCTGCTGCCAGTGGTGACTGTGTTTGACAAAACCAAGACCGTGCAGCACAATCAAGCTACGTTTGCATCCGTCCGCGGGCTGTGGGCCAGTTTGTCGGGCGTAGAGGTGCAGGGTTATGAAATTCACCACGGCCAGACCGCGCTGCATTCGGCTATGGCGGCGGCAGGCGACATTGCCTATCCGGTGATGCCCCAAGGCCTGGCCTGGCAAAACGCGGCAGGCAATGTAATGGGACTTTATTTACATGGCTTGTTTGAAGACCCCCGCGTTCTCAAGGCCCTGTTTGGTGCTGCCACGCCCACACTCGATTCGGTGTTTGAGGGGCTGGCCAATTACATCGACGTGCATTTTGCGCCTGGCGTTTTGCAATCGTTGATTGCGGCGCGCTGAATGTTCTTGCCGGCTGCAGGACCGCGAAACCGACGGCAAGGGGCCTAGTCTCTGTTGACGTATCAGCGTAGCCACAACAGAACTGCAGCAAAGGAAAGCATTTCCTTGAAATGGCTGGCCTTTTTCTCAAAGCGAGTGGCAATCCGGCGAAAGTATTCGAGCTTGGCCGTTCATGCATTCGATGACATGGCTCTCCTTGTACAGGTGCCAGTCACAGCTTCTTTGCACTTTTCGATTCGCCTTGGGCGGTATCACTGCCGCGACGTCACGCTGCGTGAGCCAGCCGAGCAAAGCATCGGCGTCATAAGCCTTGTCGGCCAGCAATGCGCTGGTGCCAATATCCGGCATGAGAGGAATGGCCTGCGTGATGTCTGCCGCCTGCCCTCCCGTCAAAATGAAGCGCACAGGCAAACCCAAAGCATCCGTCAGTGCGTGAATCTTGCAGCCAAAGCCACCCCGAGAGCGGCCCAGTGCCTCTGCAGCCGCATTGCTCTTGGCCGCTCCCGCCGCACAGGCGTGCGCCCGTACCACAGTGCTG
>JAYWDL010000241.1:0-4932 GCA_043779865.1 Polaromonas sp. | reverse complement strand
TTTTCAGTTGCGCCATGCGGATTCGCTTTCCCTTGGGCATGCCGGGCAGTTCCTGCACGCCGATGACGAACAGGCGCTCGTCGAGCAAGGGGGTGATGCTCATGCGTTGCGCCGACTCGGTTTCGAAAATGACGGCAAGATCCAGCTGCCGGGAATTGAGCATGGTGGCGAGGTTGCCGGACAGGCTCTCGACCATCCGAAGCCGGACGTCCGGATACCGCGCCTGCATCGCGGCAAGAAAAGGTATGGCCAGCACGGCGGCCGTTGAAGGTGCCAGTCCCACGCTGACATGACCAGAAAGGCGAGCCTGCTGCGCTGCCCGTACGGCATCGTCGGCGTGCCGCATTGCAAGTTGCGCCTGCTGGAAAAATGCCAGTCCCGCATCAGTAGGCAACACGCCGCCCGAAGTGCGCTGCAGCAAGCGGGTCGAGAGTTCACCCTCCAGGCGGCTGATTTGCTGGCTGAGGGTAGACGTCACCACGCCGAGCTCAGATGCGGCGCGACCCATGCTCCCCATTTCGACGACACGCACAAAGTAGCGTAGTTGCCTCAGCTCCATAAAATCTCCCATACGAACAGCGATGATCTTACTTGTCTGAAAGAGTTGGGAATATCGGCTTTGGGAAATGCTGACAGACCGCACTGGTTCGATTCCTCTAATTTTTCGACAATCGCTTCCAGCTCAACCTTGGCCCCCCACGCGCAGATGTCGGCAACGCACGAAAATGAACGCCATGAAAGCACTTCAAAACATTGCCTTGTCCATGCTCGACCTGGTCGCTGTACGCGAGGGCGGGACGGTAGCCGAGGCGCTGGCGATTTCACTGCGCACCGCGCAGCATGCCGAGCGCCTGGGCTTTGCCCGCTATTGGCTTGCCGAGCACCACAACATGCAGGGCATTGCCAGTTCGGCGACGGCCGTGCTGGTGGGCTATATCGCTAGCGGCACGCACACCATGCGGGTGGGTTCGGGCGGTGTCATGCTGCCCAACCATGCGCCGCTGGTAGTCGCCGAGGCTTTTGGCACGCTGGCCGAGCTGTACCCGGGCCGCATCGACCTTGGCCTGGGCCGTGCGCCGGGCACCGATCAGGCCACCATGCGCGCGCTGCGGCGCGAACGACTGGAGGCGGCTGATGATTTTCCGCAGGATGTGGCCGAGCTGCAGCGCCTGCTGGCGCCAGCGCAACCCGGCCAGCACCTGATTGCCATGCCGGGTGCGGGTACCAACGTGCCGATCTGGCTGCTGGGGTCCAGCCTGTTTTCAGCCCAGCTGGCGGCCGAGCGCGGCCTGCCCTACGCCTTTGCCTCGCACTTTGCGCCGCGGCTCCTGCTGCAGGCTTTAGCGTTGTACCGGCAAAACTTCCGGCCATCGGCCACACTGGCCAAACCTTATGTGGTGATTGGCGTTCCGCTGATTGCCGCGCCGACTGATGAGGAAGCCGAGTACCTGGCCAGCAGCACCTACCAGCGCGTGCTGGGCATTTTGCGCGGTGACAGGCGCGGACTGCAGCCGCCGCCGGTTGAGAACTTCACTGCCCAATTGCAGCCGCAAGAACGTGCCGCCATTGACGACTTTCTGGCGGCCGGCGTGATTGGCGGCCCCGAGACGGTGCACCAGGGCCTGACCGCGCTGGCACAGGCGACTGACGCTGACGAGTTCATGCTGGTGTGCGACGTTTACGATCCGGCTTTGCGGCTTCGTTCGCTGGACATTGCCGCTGCTGCGCTCACAGCCTGATGCCCTGCCCGCCTGCCGCAACAATCAGCGCGCCACGTGGATGCCGTCCACGGTCGGTCACCATCAAGCCGGCTGATCAATGCGCGCCAGCCGCTGCATCAGCACCGCCCGCACCCCCGTGCATAGGCCGGGTCAGATACACCAGCGGAATCAACAGCAGGAAAATCAGCGCGGATACATAAAACACATCGTTGGCCGCCAGCATGTACGCCTGCTGGTCCACCAGGCGGTTGATGGTTCCCAGCGCCTGGTCTGGCGTCAGCCCTGCACCGGCCAGGCCAGACAGCGCATTGTTGGTGGCCGGGCTACCCTGATTGACGTATTCACTGATCTGTGCATGGTGCATGGCGGCGCGGTCTTGCCAGATCGTGGTGGCAATCGACGTGCCAAAAGAGCCGGCGGTGATGCGCACAAAGTTGGACAGGCCGGACGCGGCCGGAATCTTGTCATAGGGCAGTCCCGACAGCGTGATGGTGACCAGTGGAATAAAAAAGAATGCCATCGCCACGCCTTGAATAATCGTGGGAATCAGGATGGTGCCGAAGTCGGCCTGGGTGTTGAAGTTGGAGCGCATCCACAACACCAGGGCAAACACCGCGAAAGCAAAAGCGGCAAAGCGGCGCGGGTCCACCTTGCCAATGTTTTTGCCCACCACCGGCGACAGCAGCAAGGCCATGACCCCCACCGGCGCCAGGACCATGCCGGCCTGCGTCGCGGTGTAGCCCATGTACTGCTGCAGCCACAGTGGCAGCAACACCACATTGCCGAAAAACAGGCCATAACCCACGGAAAGCGCAAGCGCGCCGGCCCAGAAGTTGCGCTTTTTGAACAAGGTCAAATCGACCACCGGATGCTCTTCAGTGAGTTCCCAAATCACAAAGGCAATCAGGCCAACCAGCGCGACAATGCCCAGTGCCACTACTTCGCCCGAATGAAACCAGTCCAGCTCCTTGCCCTTGTCGAGCATGATTTGCAGCGCGCCCACCCAGATCACCAGCAGCGCCAGGCCAATCGAGTCGATCGGCAGTTTGCGGGTCTGGCTTTCGCGCTTGTGAAAAATGCTCCAGGTGATGAAAGCAGCACCAAAGCCCACGGGGATATTGATGTAAAAAATCCAGGGCCAGGAAATGTTGTCGGTGATCCAGCCCCCCAGCAGCGGCCCCATGACGGGTGCGACCAGCGTGGTCATGGACCACAGCGCCATGGCCAGCCCCGCCAGCGCTTTCGGGTAACTGGAGAGCAGCAGCGCCTGCGACAACGGAATCATCGGCCCGGCCACCAGTCCCTGCAGCACGCGAAAGAAGATGAGCGTGGTCATGTTGGGCGCCAGGCCGCACAACCAGGATGTCAGCACAAACAGCATGATGCTGGTCGTGAAAAGGCGAACCTGGCCAAAGCGCTGCGACAGCCAGCCGGTCAGCGGCACGGCAATCGCGTTTGCCACGCCAAAACTGGTGATGACCCAGGTTCCCTGGTTGGGACTGACACCCAGGTCACCGGCAATGGCCGGCAGCGAGACGTTGGCAATCGACGTGTCGAGCACGTTCATGAAGGTGGCGGCCGACAGCGCCAGCGTGCCCCACATGCGGGCCGAACCGCTCAGTGGCGGCGGCGGGAGATGGGCAGATTCGGATGCTGGAGTGGGAGCAGGTGCGCAAGCCATGAAAGCCTTGGATGATCGGAATAAGGCGGAATAAGGCGGAATAAGGCAGCTTAATGCTGCTCAGGCGTAGCGCGGTCCACGCGCTGCTGGGCTAGCGCTACTGCGCTGGTTTTTACACCCGGGCCTGCCTTGCCGGCATTGCCGGCATTGGCGGCAATCACGCGCCTGACTACCTCGCTGGCGGCGCCATCCTGCGCTGCGAAAGCCTGCGTATGTGCCGCTGCTGCATTGCGCGGCGTATCGGCCAGGGTTTTGCCGTCCTTGTTGCTCACATCGACTTCGGCATCCATGGACAGGCCTACCCGCAGCGGATGCTCGGTGAGTTGCTCCGGCTCCAGCGCAATGCGAACCGGCACACGCTGTACCACCTTGATCCAGTTGCCGGTGGCGTTTTGCGCCGGCAGCAGCGAAAACGCCGCGCCCGTGCCCACGCCCAGACCGGCAACCATTCCCTTGTATTCGACCTTCTTGCCATACAGGTCAGCCACCAGCGCCACTGGCTGCCCGATGCGGATATTACGCAGCTGCACTTCCTTGAAGTTGGCGTCAACCCAGACCTGGTTCAGCGGAATGATCGACATCATCGGTGTGCCAGAGGCGACACGCTGGCCAAGCTGCACCGTGCGCTTGGCGACATAGCCATCGACCGGCGCCGTCAAGACGGCGCGCTGCGTTGCCAGGAATGCTTCGCGCACCTTGGCCGCCGCAAGCTGCACGCTGGGGTGCTGCTCAATGCTGGTGCCGTCCGTCAGCGCCTGGTTGCTGCTCAGTTGCTCGCGTGCTGCGACCACACCGGCCTGTGCAGCAGCCAGGGCGCTTCTGGCGTTGGCGAGTTGCGTCTGCGCGTGGCTCAGTTCTTCCCTGGATACCGCGCCGTTGCCGGTCAGCGACTGGCGGCGACTAAGGTCGTCGGTGGCGCGGGCAATGTCGCTTTGGGCTTTGACGACGTCGGCATCGCGCAGCGCAATTTGGGCCGCCAACGTGCCGTTGTTGGCGTACAGCGTACGTGCCTGGCGAACCGCCTGAGCCAGCGCGGCTTCGGCCTGGTCGAGTGCCACCCTGGCGTCGGCCGGGTCAAGCTGCACCAGCGCCTGGCCGGCTTTCACAAAATCAGTGTCGTCGGCCATGATGGCCATCACCGTGCCGCCAATTTGCGGCGTGATCTGGATCACATTGCCCTGCACATAGGCGTTGTCGGTCGATTCGTAATGGCTGGCCACCAGGTATTCGTAGGCCGCCCAGCCCAGACCGGCCACGACGACGACGCTGGCCAGCGCAGTCAGCGCCTTCTTGCGTTTGGAATTGCCCGCGGGCATCTGGAGGGGCGTGGATGTGCCGGCGGTAGCCTTGGAATCAGAGGATTGAGCTGCGTTCATGAGGTGAGTGATGCGTTGGGTTGTAGGGTGGCTGGAGCCCCGCAAGGGCTGCGCTTGCGTTTAATGGGCTGCAGCACCTGTTTTCAAGTCAAATGTGCCGCTAGCGCTTTCTGCATGGACGCTACCAGCTATTGTTTTCGTAGCGTCGAGCGCG
>JAYWDL010000240.1:0-4939 GCA_043779865.1 Polaromonas sp. | reverse complement strand
AATACGTCTTTTGCCCATCGGGCTTTCAGCGCCCCTCGTATTGGACTGTCCCCAATAGTGATCGGACAGCATTCTGATTTTTTCGGGCATAAAAAATGCCAGACAGAAAAAAGCCCACTTGATGTGGGCTTTTTGCACCAGTTTAGACAACTGGATGTTGGTTGCGCGGGCAAGATTTGAACTTACGACCTTTGGGTTATGAGCCCAACGAGCTACCAGGCTGCTCCACCGCGCGGTATGTGTTTATTATAGCTTACTTTGCATTGACTGCGTCGTCTTTTATTTCTTCCGAAACATCAGGACGATCAACCAGTTCAACCAGAGCCATCGGGGCATTGTCGCCAACACGAAAGCCCATCTTCAAAATGCGGGTGTAGCCGCCTGGACGGGCTTTGTAGCGCGGGCCCAGTTCAGCAAACAGCTTGACAACCATATCGCGATCGCGAAGACGGTCAAACGCCAGGCGTTTGTTGGCCAGGGTAGGCTCTTTTGCAAGCGTAATCATGGGCTCAACGACGCGGCGCAGTTCTTTGGCTTTTGGCAGCGTGGTTTTGATGGCTTCGTGCTGGAGCAGCGAATTCATCATGTTGCGCAACATGGCGAGGCGGTGCTCGCTCGTGCGGTTTAATTTTCGTAGTCCATGTCCGTGTCGCATAGTGCTTCCTTTATTTAATATCGAAGCAGCCGTATCAGGTACTGCCCGTGCACTTCCTCATCCGCAGACGAGTGTTTTAATCAATTAACGCTTGTCCAGGCCCGCTGGAGGCCAGCTTTCAAGACGCATTCCCAGTGTCAGGCCGCGAGAGGCCAGCACTTCCTTGATCTCATTAAGAGATTTTCGTCCCAGATTGGGGGTCTTCAGCAGCTCATTTTCAGTGCGCTGGATCAGATCACCAATGTAGTAAATATTTTCTGCTTTCAGGCAGTTTGCCGAACGAACCGTGAGTTCAAGCTCATCGACCGGACGCAACAAAATGGGATCAAACTGTTGCGAACTGCGCTGCGCAGGAGGAGGAAATTCGATTGAATCAGTGCCCTCCAACTGGGCAAAAACTACCAATTGTTCGACAAGAATCTTGGCTGACGCCCGAACCGCAGCTTCTGCCGTCACTGCACCATTCGTTTCAATTTCCAGGACCAGCTTGTCCAGGTCGGTACGCTGCTCGACGCGGGCGCTTTCAACGGTATAGCTCACGCGCTTGACCGGAGAAAAGGAGGCATCCAGGACAATGCGGCCAATCGACTTCGGCGATTCGTCACCGTAGCGACGGACATTGCCCGGCACATAACCGCGGCCATTTTCAACCTTGATCTGCATGTCAATCTTGCCGCCATGCGACAAGTTCATGATCACATGATCCGGATTGACAATTTCGACATCATGAGGAGTCTGGATATCGGCGGCGGTTACAGGGCCTTCGCCGTCCTTGCGCAAGCTCAAGGTCACTTCGTCGCGGTTGTGCAGCTTGAAGACCACACCCTTGAGGTTGAGCAGGATGTTAACGACGTCCTCCTGAACGCCGTCGATGGAAGAGTATTCATGCAAAACGCCGGCGATAGTAACCTCGGTTGCAGCGTGACCCACCATGGATGACAGCAATACACGACGCAGCGCATTGCCCAGCGTATGGCCATAGCCACGCTCAAAAGGCTCAAGAGTCACCTTGGCACGGTTTGCGCCAAGCTGCTCAACATTGATAGTTTTTGGTTTTAACAAATTAGTCTGCATGTAGTCTTCCTCTCAATACCCTCGGTTCGTTACACCGATAAGGCTGGCGAAGCACACCTGGCGATACGATGAACGCACCGCAGGAACGAAAATTAACGTGAATACAACTCGACGATCAACGATTCGTTGATATCGGCAGCAAATTCATCGCGATCAGGCACTTTCTTGAAAGTGCCCTCACCCTTGTCAGCATTGACGTCCACCCAGGCAGGAAGGCCCACTTGCTTGGCCAGCTCGAGCGCTTCAGCAATACGCGTCTGTTTTTGTGACTTCTCGCGCACGGCGATAATGTCACCGGCTTTGACCATGTAAGACGGAATATTCACTGATTGACCATTGACGGTCATCGCCTTATGGGAGACCAGTTGGCGCGCTTCAGCACGTGTTGATCCAAAACCCATGCGATAGACGACGTTGTCCAGGCGCGACTCCAGCACTGACAGCAGGTTGGCGCCGGTATTGCCACGGCGACGTTCAGCTTCTTCAAAATAGCGCCGGAACTGCTTTTCCAGAACGCCATACATGCGCTTGACTTTCTGCTTTTCACGCAGTTGCAGACCGTAGTCAGACGTGCGTGTACCGGAAGTACGGCCGTGCTGACCAGGTTTGGAGTCAAATTTGGCCTTGTCGCTGATAGAGCGGCGGGCGCTTTTCAGGAAAAGGTCAGTGCCTTCACGGCGAGATAGTTTGGCCTTGGGGCCGAGGTAACGTGCCACTTGAGTATCCTTTTGTCATCTGCTGCACATAGTGCAGGAGCCTTCGGTATCAACCTAACGGCGGTGGGCTTGGTGAAAATGCTCGCGCCCGGCTACCTGCACTTCAAGCGGCCGGGCGACACAGCACGATTAAATGCGACGGCGCTTTTGTGGGCGGCAGCCATTGTGCGGCACTGGAGTGACATCGGCGATCGAATTGATTCGAATGCCGAGTGCGCCCAGTGCACGTACAGATGATTCACGTCCAGGACCAGGTCCCTTGATTTCGACGTCAAGGTTTTTGATGCCTTGCTCAATCGCGGCACGACCGGCCACTTCTGAAGCCACCTGTGCTGCAAAAGGAGTCGATTTACGCGATCCCTTGAAACCCTGGCCACCCGACGATGCCCACGACAAGGCGTTGCCTTGGCGATCGGTGATCGTGATGATGGTGTTGTTGAAAGATGCGTGTACATGGGCGATACCATCGGCCACGTTCTTGCGAACTTTCTTGCGAACGCGCTGCGCAGCGCTATTGTTGGGTGATTTTGCCATGACGACCTCTCAATTATTTCTTCAAAGACGCTGCGGCTTTACGCGGACCCTTACGGGTACGGGCGTTCGTCCGGGTGCGTTGACCACGCATGGGCAAGCCACGACGATGACGGAAACCGCGGTAGCAGCCAATGTCCATCAGGCGTTTGATATTCATCGTGGTTTCACGACGCAAATCGCCTTCAATGGTGAACTGAGCAATCTGGTCCCGGATTTTTTCCAGGTCAGCGTCGGTCAAATCTTTGATTTTTTTGGCATAGTCGATCTCGCAGGCTTCGCAAATTTTGCGAGCGCGTGTGCGACCGATGCCAAAGATTGCAGTCAAGCCAATTTCGGCGTGCTTCTGCGGCGGAATGTTGATACCTGCGATACGAGCCATGTGCGTCCTCTAAATCTCTAAAAAATCAGCCTTGGCGCTGTTTGTGACGTGGATCTGTGCAGATCACGCGGACAACGCCCTTGCGACGGATGATTTTGCAGTTGCGGCAAATTTTCTTGACCGAAGCTGAAACTCTCATTTTTTCTCCTAAACTTTCACTTTGTACTTGCTTGGAACGGAACACACCGGGTGCTCGCGGTGACTCGTCAGCTCGTTCAGGACATCACGTCTTGAAATTAGCCTTCTTCAGCAATGATTCATACTGCTGAGACATCATGTAGTTCTGAACTTGGGCCATGAAATCCATCGTGACGACAACAATAATCATCAATGACGTTCCACCGAAGTAAAACGGTACGTTGTATTTCAAAATCAAAAACTCGGGCAGCAAACAGACAAAGGTGATGTAAACCGCACCAGCCAAAGTCAGGCGAACGAGAATCTTGTCGATGTAGCGTGCCGTCTGGTCACCCGGTCGTATACCAGGAATAAAGGCGCCGCTCTTTTTCAGGTTGTCAGCAGTTTCACGGCTGTTAAATACCAGGGCGGTGTAAAAGAAACAGAAAAAGATAATTGCACTGGCATACAACAGTACGTATATTGGCTGGCCCGGCGTCAGCGTACTGGCGATGTCTTTTAGCCATCTCATGCTTTCACCTGTGCTGAACCACCCCACCACTGTTGCCGGCAGCAAAATAATCGACGAAGCAAAAATTGGTGGGATCACGCCTGCCATATTCAGCTTTAGCGGCAGATGCGAAGACTGTCCTCCGTAAACCTTATTGCCCACCTGCCTGCGGGCATAGTTCACAAGAATCTTGCGCTGGCCTCGCTCGACAAACACAACGAAATAAGTCACCAACACGACCACCGTAACAATCACGATGGCGATCAGGATGCTCATGGCGCCGGTACGAACCAGTTCCAGCAATCCACCCAGCGCGCCTGGCAAACCGGCAGCGATACCTGCAAAAATCAGAATTGAGATACCGTTACCCAGACCGCGCTCGGTAATCTGCTCACCCAGCCACATCAGGAACATGGTTCCCGCCGTCAGGCTGAATACCGCCGTCATCCTGAAGCCGAAACCAGGCATCAGCACCAGGCCAGGCGAGCTTTCCAGCGCAACCGCAATACCCATCGACTGGAACAAGGCAAGGCCCAATGTTCCGTAGCGGGTGTACTGCGTGATCTTGCGCCTGCCGCCTTCACCTTCTTTTTTCATCTGCTCGAATGTGGGAACCACATAGGTCAGCAGCTGCATGATGATGGATGCCGAAATATACGGCATGATGCCCAAGGCAAATACCGTGAATCTTGACAAGGCGCCACCCGAGAACATATTGAACAAATTCAATATGCCGCCCTGCTGGCCCTTGAACAGCTCTTTCAGCTGCCCCGGATCGATTCCCGGAACCGGAATATGCGCACCAACACGGTACACGACCAGCGCCAGCAGCAAGAACACAAGCCTGTTGCGCAGGTCGCCGAACTTGCCGGTTTTTGCAATTTTAGCTGTGTTGGTTGCCACTGATTGAGTCCGTCAGTATTAAGCGATCGAGCCGCCAGCGGCTTCGATCA
>JAYWDL010000239.1:0-4943 GCA_043779865.1 Polaromonas sp. | reverse complement strand
AATCGCCATCATCTTTTCCTGATAGGTAGCGAGGCGATCCAGCAAGGCATCCAGAATACCGGCCTGCTCGCCAGCCGCGACCAAATTACAATATAGGGCATCAAAATAAAGTGGATATTTGCGGAACGCTTGGCCCAGGCTTGAGCCCGTTTCAACCTCTGTTTTAATATCGAGCAACAGCTTGGTAACCGCTGGATTGCTATGGCCTTTAGCGACAATATCAAATGACTGCAGTAGCGGCACCCCCGCCTTCATCATGGTGGCCAACTGGCGGGTAAAAATGGCGATGTCCTTGGGTTTGATGGACTTGCCCGAGCGCATGCGGCGCTTTTTGATACTGGACGCCAGCACCCCCTGCCGGCGCAGGGAAACCTTCACCTGGGTTTCGCCGATCGCACGGATTTCGCCGCGCACCGGCTTGCCGCCCCGGTCTTTGCCTTCCCACTCGAAAACAAATTCCTTGATGCCTTTGGATACTGCGGTTGCCATGATGCCTTATCGTTAAATGAACGGCCTTGCAGCCGTTCTGCCACTACCGTCACGGGTCAATGTTGTGTCTTTAAAACGCGCCGGATCAAACATTGGTGCAACCCAGAACCTCTTCCAGTGAAGTCATGCCGAGTTTAACTTTGTACAAACCGGACTGGCGCAAGCTTCTGACGCCTTCAGCTGCTGCCTGAGCGGCAATCTCCAGGGCACTGCCGTCGCGCAGGACGATACGCTGGATTTCTTCAGAAATCGGCATGACCTGGTAAATTCCCAGGCGGCCCTTGTAGCCGTTGCTGCACTTGGAGCAGCCGACCGGATGAAAAGGCGTCCATGAGCCGTCAGCCTCATCTTCCCCGAATCCTGCCTCCAGCAAGGTATCACGCGGAATGTCACTTGGGGTTTTGCAGTGGGGGCACAAGCGCCTGGCCAGCCGCTGGGCGGTAATCAAAATCACGCTGGAAGCAATGTTGAAAGGCGCAATGCCCATATTGCGCATACGCGTCAGCGTAGTGGGCGCATCGTTGGTGTGCAGTGTGGACAACACCAGGTGGCCGGTTTGCGCGGCCTTGATGGCGATATCAGCGGTTTCAACATCACGGATTTCGCCGACCATGATGATGTCCGGATCCTGGCGCAAAAAGGCCTTGAGGGCCACCGGAAAAGTCATTCCGGCCTTCTCGTTCATGCTGACCTGGTTGACGCCTGGCAGGGTGATTTCGGCCGGGTCTTCCGCCGTGGCAATGTTCACGCCTGCCGTGTTCAGAATATTGAGGCAGGTGTAGAGCGAGACGGTTTTGCCCGAACCGGTGGGTCCTGTCACAAGGACCATGCCGTAAGGCCGTTTGATTGCCTCCAGCAAACGTTCTTTTTCAGCCGGCTCATAGCCCAGGGCGTCAATCCCCAGTTTGGCGCTGCTCGGGTCCAGAATACGGATGACGATTTTTTCGCCGAACATGGTGGGCAGGGTACTGACCCGAAAGTCAATCACCCGGTCGGGACCGATCTTGAGCTTCATCTTGCCGTCCTGCGGCACCCGCTTTTCGGAAATGTCCAGCCTGGAGATCACCTTGATGCGCGCAGCGAGCTTTTCCTTGATAGCCACTGGCGGCGAAGCAATTTCCCGCAGTTCGCCATCTACCCGAAAGCGCACGCGGTAGGAATGCTCAAACGGCTCAAAGTGCAAGTCTGACGCCCGCATGTTGAAGGCGTCAATGAGCATTTTTTGCAGGAATTTGACAATTGGCGCATCTTCAACTTCGGCTGCGCTGGCATCAATTTCCTGCGCAGCCGCTGAATCCGTGGCATCCTCGTCAAACTCGAACTCGTCACCAACGATGCTGTTCATGGCTTCGGTTGCCGTGACACCGGAAGCCTCTACCCATCGGGACAGTTTGTCATATTCAGCAATGACCCAGTCCACCCCCAACTGGGTAGAAAACTTGATTTTTTCAGCCGCTTCCTGGTCTGACGGGTCCGCCGTTGCAACAATCAGGCGATTGTTGCGCTTGCTCAGCACAACGATGCGGTAGGTCAGGCAAATTTTGGTATCAAGCAGTCCCTTGGGCAAACGCTGAACGTCTATGGCTTCCAGATCGAGCAAGGGCGCTGCGAACGAGATGGACATGATGTGCGCCAGATCAAAGGCCGACACGGCACCGGAGCCGGTCAACTCGGCGATGAAACTGGTGCGGCCGCTTTGAGCCTTGCGGAAAATGTCTTCTGCCGCTTTTTGGCCCAGTTTGCCAGCGAATACCAAGGCTCGACCCAAGCCTGGAAGAGACAGCGAAGGCGCAGGAGTGTTGGCAATATTGATAACGGACATGATTTTCAATAGTTAGCTCAGAAGCCATCATCGCCGATTGATTACAAAGTGTAAATCAGGAAACACACTGCTTTAAAAACCGGTTTAAAAAACAGTCTCAAGCTGATTTGCAAAAAAAACTGCCGTTCTCACCTGCAGCCCATGTAAACCAAGCGCATTCAGCTATCATTAAAATAGCATCAGTTACTCAGTGGCGGCAACTCCAGCGTGACCTTTGTTGACGCATCCCCACCAGAAGACAGTACGGCACGGCGCCCGGACACCGAAAGCAACACCAGATTGCCATCGACGGCATTGCCAACCCGCACCGGTTTGGCTTCCTGGCCATCCACCGAAATCAGCGCTGCGCCTTTGCGCGAATGCCCAGCCACCACGCCGACCAGCACGTAGCGGCTGGCGACAGGAGATTCCTGGTTGCCTGAAGCCGCCGGGGCCAACGCCAATCCGCCTCCCAGCGCACGGGCTACCGCTTGCGGGCCAACAGAAGAGGCCTGGGCAAGAACTGCCGTTGGGGTGGTGGATAGCGTTGCAGAGCCCCACCCCTTCAAACCCCAATACGCCCCACTGGCGGCTGCCAACACGGCCACGGCAAATGTCACAATCCTGGTGGACCATAGGCGATAGGCATCTGTCTGCATGGCAGGATTATCATTGAAGCGACCATGAATAAACGCATACCTTCTCTCCACTCTGTCCGACGTCGCCTGTCAGCGGGTTTCACGCTCATAGAACTGATGGTGGTACTGGTCATCATTGGCGTGCTGGCCGCACTGATTGTTCCCAATGTGCTGGAGCGTGCAGATGACGCACGCGCCACGGCCGCCAAAACCGACGTCAACAACCTGATGCAGGCGCTCAAGCTCTACAAGCTGGACAACCAGCGTTACCCCACGGCAGAACAGGGTTTGCAGGCCCTGCTGGTCAAACCGACGACGGTGCCCATTCCCAGCAACTGGAAATCCTATCTGGACAAGCTGCCCAACGACCCGTGGGGCCGGCCCTATCAATACCTCAACCCGGGTATCAAGGGCGAGATTGACGTGATGTCCTTCGGTGCCGACGGACAGGCGGGAGGCGAGGGCAAAAATGCGGATGTCGGCAGTTGGGACTAGAGGTGTCGCCCCCACGCTTGCCACTTCGTGTGCTGCGCTGCCCCCCGAGGGGGCTGAACTTCGCTTGGGGCGGCCCGGCGCTTCGTTCGTCGCCCCCACGCTTGCCACTTCGTGTGCTGCGCTGCCCAAACGGATTCGTATCGGTGGATTCACGCTGATTGAGTTGCTGATTGTGGTGGCCATCATGGCGATAGCGACGGCGGGGGTTGGCCTGTCGCTGCGTGACTCTTCGGCTACGGCGCTGGAACGCGATGCGCAGCGGCTGGCGGTCTTGCTGGAGTCGGCCCGGGCTCAGTCGCGCATGACGGGCAACCCGGTACGCTGGCGGTCCACGGCAACCGGGTTTTCATTCGAGGGATTGACAGGTCCTGCCTATCCTTCCAGCTGGCTGGGCCACGACGTGCGGGCTGCTGGCGCTGGCGTCGTGGTGCTGGGGCCAGAACCGGTTATCGGGCCGCAACAGATCCGTCTTGTGTCAAGCTCGGAGCCGACACGCAGCCTGACCCTGGCGACCGACGGAGTGCGGCCCTTTTCGGTGCTGACGGACACTGCAGCGCTGCCTGCCACGCCATGACCCTCCGTTCAGGTGCCATGCGAAAACCAGGCGAGAAACCCGTGTCCAGAAGCAGCGCACTGCGCAAAACGCAATGCGTGAGCGACAAGCGTACGCGCGGCTTTACGCTCGTGGAAGTGCTGGTGGCGCTGGGCATCGTGGCTGTGGCGCTTGCTGCCGGTGTGCGGGCCACGGCTTCGCTGACGCGCAATGCGGAACGCCAGTCCGACCTGTTGCTGGCCCATCTGTGCGCCGAAAACGCACTGGTCAACGTGCGGCTTTCCCGGCAAATGCCGGCAGTGGCAGACAACACGACGGCCTGCGAGCAGGCCGGCCGCAGCCTGGCGGTGAGACTGTCGGTGCAGCCCACGCCGAACCCGAATTTTTTGCGTGTCGAGGCGCAGATACTTGACGGTGAAGCCCGCTTGCTGAATCTTGCTACCGTCGTGGGGAGGTATTGAAAGTGGCCCCCACGCTTGTCGCTTCGCGTACTGCGCTGCCCCCCGAGGGGGCTGAGCTTGCCAGGGGCGGCCCGTCGCTGCGCTCGCCGTCTGCTTCACATGGAGCGCATGCCGCACTGCACGAAGGTTTCAGCATCCTGCTGCGCTGCCTGTACCCGGTCGCGCCGCATCTGGCGCATGCGCTGTGGGTCAAGCTCGAATTTGCTAGCCAGTATGACGACCTGCTCGACACGCCCTGGCCGCAGGTCGATGAAAACGCCTTGCAGCAGGACGAGATCGAACTGATGCTGCAGGTCAACGGCAAGCTGCGTGGTTCCGTGACCGTGCCGGCGGGTGCCGACAAGGCCACCATCGAAGCCGCCGCGCTGGCGTCAGAAGCGTTCATCAAACAGGCGGCTGGCGCCGCGCCGAAAAAAGTCATCGTCGTGCCCGGCCGGCTGGTCAATATCGTCGTCTGAGCCGATTCTTTTCACCACAAGGCCCCTCATGCAGCGTCGCACTTTCAT
>JAYWDL010000238.1:0-4946 GCA_043779865.1 Polaromonas sp. | reverse complement strand
GCCCGGTTTGTGGCTTTGCCAGGTGAAGCGGGCGAGCTGGGGATATTCCCGCGCCACACACCGCTGATCACCCGCATCCGGCCGGGAACTGTGCGCATCGAAAAAGCGGATGGCACGGAAGAGTTTGTCTTTGTCGCCGGCGGCCTTCTTGAGGTGCAGCCGAACTGCGTGACCGTCCTGAGCGATACCGCCATTCGCGGCAAGGATCTGGACGAAGCCAAGGCCACCGCAGCCAAGGCGCTGGCTGAAGAAGCGCTGAAAAACGCCAAGAACGATATTGACATCGCCATGGCCCAGTCTGAACTGGCCGTCATGGCTGCCCAGATTGCAGCGCTGCGCAAATATCGCCAGAAAAAATAACAAGAACTGCTGCGGACTTCTGTCCGCAACTGCAGCGCTTCCAGCAATGGCGCTCTGCAATTCCCTAGCCCCTGCCGCAAGTCAGGGGCTTTTTTTATGACCATTTTGCATTGATGGATGCATGCCACTGTCAGTTTCTGCTGACAGCCAAAACGCCTGCCCGCGCTCAGCAGGCCGCCTGTGCTGGCGCTAGGATGAAGCAGCTCTTTTTGTGCCTGGAAAAACAAAAGCTTCATTCATCCAACACCTTCTAACCATGAATCTGATCGTGGCAAGGCCGGAAGGCCTTTATTGCCCATCGGGCGACTTTTACATCGACCCCTGGCGACCCGTTGAAAGCGCGGTGATTACTCACGGCCATTCTGACCATTCCCGCATCGGCCATGCACGCTATCTGGCGCACGACAACAGTGCGGGCATTTTGCGCAGCCGACTGGGTGAGATAAATCTTCAGACCCTGCCCTATGGCGAGTCGGTGATGCACAACGGCGTTCGCGTTTCGCTTCACCCTGCCGGCCATGTCCTTGGCTCGGCTCAAGTGCGTGTCGAGTACGACGGTGAAGTCTGGGTGGCCTCGGGCGACTACAAGCTGGAGGACGATGGCACGTGCGAGCCGTTTGAGCCGGTTCGCTGCAACACCTTCATCACGGAATCGACTTTTGGCCTGCCGATTTACCGCTGGCCGTCGCAGCCCGAATTGTTTGCCGACATCAACCAGTGGTGGCGCGGCAATGCCGCCGCAGGACGCGCGTCGGTGCTGTTTTGCTACGCTTTCGGCAAGGCGCAGCGGCTGCTGCATGGTATTGACGCCAGCATCGGCCCCATCATTGCGCATGGCGCTGTCGAGCCGCTGAACCGGGTGTATCGGGAAGCGGGCGTTAACTTGCCGGCCACGCGAACGGCTGCCGAAGTGGATGCAGCCGCCATCAGCCACGCGCTGGTGCTGGCGCCGCCCTCCGCGCAGGGCACGCCCTGGATGCGCCGCTTTGGCAACTATTCCGATGCCTTTGCCAGCGGCTGGATGCTGCTGCGGGGCGCGCGCCGCCGCCGTGGGGTGGATCGCGGCTTTGTGATGTCCGATCATGCCGATTGGCCCGGCCTGCAGCGAGCCATTGATGGCACGGGCGCAGAGCGCGTGTTTGTCACGCACGGCAGCGTCGCGGTGATGGTGCGCTGGTTGCGCGAGCGCGGCCTGGATGCGCAAGGCTTCAAGACCGAATATGGTGACGACGATGTGGCGGACCAGGCTGCCCAGCCCCCAACGCTTGCCGATGCAACGCAAGAGATTACAGCCAGGCCTCTGTCGACTTCGCCCGACGCCGCTTCATGAAAGCATTTGCTGCGCTCTACCGCGAGCTTGACGCCACAACGTCGAATCTTGCCAAGCAGGCAGCGCTGCAGCGCTATCTGCAAAGCGCTGCGCCCGCCGATGCTGCCTGGGCGGTGTATTTTCTGGCTGGCGGCAAGCCGCGCCAGCTGGTTCCTACCCGGCTGCTGCGCCAGCTCGCCCAGGAAGCCGCCGGACTGCCTGAATGGCTGTTCGACGAAAGCTACGATTCGGTCGGCGACCTGGCCGAAACCATCGCGCTTTTATTGCCGCCGCCAAACGGCGAACATGAACTCGGACTTGCCGTGTGGATAGAGCAGCACCTGCTGCCGCTGCGCAAGCTTGCGCCCGAGGCATTGACTGGCATGCTGCATGCGCAATGGGACCAGCTCGCACTGGACGAGCGGCTCGTTTATTTCAAGCTCATCACGGGCAGCTTTCGCATCGGTGTTTCGCGGCTGCAGGTTACCCAGGCGCTGGCGGCCGTCGGAAGCATTGATCCCAAACGGGTTGCACAGCGGCTGATGGGTTACACACACATCAGTGGTCAGCCTGACGCAGGGCAATACGCTGCGCTGATTGCCCCCGAAAGCAGCGGCGAGTTGAACCAGCAGACCAGCGGCCAGCCGTATCCGTTTTTTCTCGCGCATCCGTTCAATGTGTCGCTGGAGCAGTTCGATACCGTGCTGGGTCCGCCTGCAGACTGGATTGTGGAATGGAAGTGGGATGGCATTCGCGCCCAGTTGGTCAAGCGCGCCGGCCAGGTGTGGCTGTGGTCGCGCGGCGAGGAACTGGTGACCGAGCGCTTTCCCGAACTCGCGCAGATGGGCGAAGCGCTGCCCGACGGCACCGTGCTCGACGGCGAAATTGTCGTCTGGCGCGGCAATGAGCATTCGCCCGCGGGCGAGGGCGGCGTGCAGCCCTTTGCCGACCTGCAAAAACGCCTGGGCCGCAAGACGCTGGGTGCAAAATTGTTACGCGACATCCCCGTCGTGCTGCTCGCCTATGACCTGCTCGAATGGGAGCAGCGCGATTTGCGGGCGCTGCCGCAAGCCGGGCGTCGTGCCCTGCTTGATGCGCTGCTTGCCGATGTGAACCATCCCGCACTGCTCCCCAGTCCGGTGCTGAACGCAGACAGCTGGCAAGACCTTGCACGCCAGCGCGAAGCGGCCCGCGCCATGGGCGTCGAAGGCATGATGCTCAAGCAGCACCAAGCGCATTATGGGGTGGGCCGGACCAAGGATGTGGGGCTCTGGTGGAAATGGAAAATTGACCCGCTCAGCATTGACGCCGTATTGATTTATGCGCAGCGTGGCCACGGCCGGCGCGCCAGCCTCTACAGCGACTACACCTTTGCGGTGTGGGACGGTCCGCCTGAGCAAACAGACCGCAAGCTCGTGCCGTTCGCCAAGGCCTACTCGGGCCTGACCAACGCCGAGATGGCGCGCGTCGATGCGTTGATTCGCAAAACCACGGTTGAAAGTTTTGGCCCGGTGCGCAGCGTGAAACCGACGCTGGTTTTCGAGTTGGGTTTTGAAGGCATTGCCCGCAGTTCGCGCCACAAGAGCGGGATTGCCGTGCGCTTTCCGCGCATGCTGCGCTGGCGCGAAGACAAGCCGGTCACCGAGGCCGATACGCTGGAAACGCTGGCGGCGTTGTTGCCCCGATGAGCACTTCCGGAACGTCGGCGAAATCATTGACGAAGCAGGCGCTCGACGCCTGGTTGGCCGCACGCGGCTGGAAGCCCTTCAAGTTCCAGCGCGAGGTCTGGAAGGCGATTGCCGGTGGCCGTTCAGGCTTGCTGCATGCCACCACCGGCGCGGGCAAGACCTATGCCGTCTGGCTCGGTGCCTTGATGACTTTTAGGAGCTTTGCGCAGGTGCCACGGGCGCAACCAGCTATTAAAAGCATAGCAAAACCGGGGAAAATGACGGCTGCGCCCTTGACCGTGTTGTGGATCACGCCGATGCGCGCATTGGCGGCCGACACGCTGCGCGCATTGCAGCAGCCCATTGAGGTTTTGAACCCCACAGACGATGCAGTCACAGCGCCACGCTTCGTTGCCTGGAGCGCGAGTGCGCGCAGCGGCGACACGGCAGCGGCCGAACGCAGTGCGCAGAACCGGCGGCTGCCCACCGTACTCGTCACCACGCCCGAAAGCGTGTCGCTGCTGCTCGCGCGCGCTGACGCGAAAGACATGCTGGGCAGCGTCAAGATGGTCGTCGTCGATGAGTGGCACGAACTGCTCGGCAACAAGCGCGGCGTGCAGGTGCAGCTGGCGCTGGCGCGGCTCAGGCGATGGAACCCGGCGCTGTGCATCTGGGGCATGTCGGCCACGCTGGGCAATCTGCCCGAAGCCATGCGCACCCTGCTTGGCCACGACGAAGGCGTGCTGGTGCAGGGCCGGGTGCAAAAAAAGCTGCTCATCGATTCGCTGCTGCCAGGCCGCGCCGAGCGCTTTCCCTGGGCCGGCCATCTGGGCCTGACCATGCTGCCGCAGGTGATTGAAGAAGTTGAAAAAAGCAACACCACGCTGGTCTTTACCAACACCCGTTCGCAGGCCGAGATCTGGTACCAGGCGATGCTGGAGGCCAGGCCGGACTGGGCGGGGCTGATCGCGCTGCACCACGGCTCGCTCGACCGGGCGGTGCGCGAGTGGGTGGAACTCGCCCTGAAAAGCGGCGAACTCAAGGCCGTGGTCTGCACGTCGAGCCTGGACCTCGGGGTCGATTTTTTGCCCGTTGAGCGGGTGCTCCAGATTGGTTCGCCCAAGGGCGTCGCGCGACTGCTCCAGCGCGCCGGCCGCTCCGGCCATGCGCCGGGCCGGCCGTCGCGCATCACGCTGGTGCCGACCCACAGCATCGAGATGGTAGAGGGCGCTGCCGCCCGCGCAGCCATTGTGGCGGGCCATATCGAGGCGCGAAGTTCGCCCGAGCAGCCGCTGGATGTGCTGGTGCAGCACCTGGTCACGATTGGCCTGGGTGGCGGCTTTATGCCCGACGCGTTGTACGACGAGGTTTGCAGCACGGCGGCGTATGCGAAGCTGTCCCGCGAAAGCTGGGACTGGTGCTTGTCCTTTGTCGCGCAGGGCGGCCCTTCTCTGGCGGTGTATCCGGACTACCGGCGTGCCGTGCCCGACGAGCAGGGGGTCTGGCGCGTGCCGGACGCACGGCTGGCGCGGCGCCACCGCATGAACATCGGCACCATCGTGAGCGACGCCAGCATGGCGGTGCAGTACGTCGGCGGCGCAAGGATCGGC
>JAYWDL010000237.1:0-4950 GCA_043779865.1 Polaromonas sp. | reverse complement strand
ACACCCACAAATAGCGCCCCAGCACCGATGTCTGGTTCATCAGCCGCATCGCGTGCGTGATGCCTTCGGGCTGCTGCAGGATGCGCCTGAAGGTGTCGCGGTTGACCGGGTCGCTGCGGAACTTGCTGTTCATCACGCCGCGCGCGTTGTACAGCGCGCGCAGGGTGCGGGCTGACAGGCCCTTGATACCGACGGTGGTCTCATAGACCAGAAAGGTTTCGAGAATCGCATGCGGCTCTCGCACGTACAGGTCGTCGCTGGTGACTTCCAGCATGCCGGCCTTGTCGGCAAACCGTTCGTTGATAGGGCGCGGCGGGTGGGTAGCGGGGTTCAGCCGCTCTTCGATGTTGAGCAGCAAAATCTGGTTGAGTTGCGTGACCGCTTTGGCGGCCCAGTAGTAGCGCTTCATCAGCGCTTCGCTCGCGCGCACAAAAGTGGGTTTGGCGGCCCTGGTGACCTTGGTGAGACCACCATCCACTGGCTCCGACGCCTGCAGCGCAGCAGTGCCTGAATAGCCAAAAGATTCAGCAACAGCGGTTTGCAAATCAAAAACCAGCCGGTCCTCTCGCCGTCCAGCAATCAAATGCAGCCGCGCCCGAATCAGATTGAGCAGCGCTTCATTGGCCTTGATCTGCCGCACTTCAAACGCTGTCGCCATGCCGCTTCGCGCCAGCTCGTCCCACGACTTGCCCAGCCCTGCGGCGCGTGCCACCCACAGCATGACCTGCAAGTCACGCAGGCCGCCGGGGGACTCCTTGCAGTTCGGCTCCAGCGAATACGGCGTGTTCTCAAACTTGTTGTGGCGCTGGCGCAGCTCAAGTGTTTTGGCGACGTAAAAGGCATTCGGGTCAAGTACTGCAGCGAGCTTTTTCTGCAGGCGAGCAAAGTTCTTTTTGGAGCCGGCCACCAGACGCGCTTCCAGCAGCGATGTTTGCACCGTCACATCTTTGGCTGCCTCTTCAACGCAATGCGCGGTGGTGCGCACGCTGGAGCCGATCTCCAGCCCGCTGTCCCAGCAACTGCCAATAAATTTTTCGACCCGGGCTTTCAGGTCCGGGTCCGTGTCTGCGTTGGAGTCGTCGGGCAGCAGCAGCAACACATCGACATCGGAATGCGGAAACAGCTCGCCACGGCCGTAGCCGCCTGCCGCGACCAGGCACGCATCCAGCGGAAACCCGGCTTGCTGCCACAGCAGATGCAGCGTTGCATCTGTGTGACGCGCCAGTTTTTGCAGCAGATCCTTTATTCCCCGCGTCGATGCGCCACTGCTGGCCAAGGATGCGAACAGCGCTGTTTTACCGGCGCGATATTGCTCACGCACCTGGGCGAGTTCGGTCATTCAGGATGAAGCTAGAAAGCCGGTATGGCGCTTCGCTCAGGCGCTAACGGCCACCGGTGCCGACGCGCCTTCAGTGGCAGCGACGAAGGCCGGCGTAGCCGGGCTGCCTGCCGACAGGGTTAGCACTTCATAGCCAGTCTCAGTGACCAATACCGTGTGTTCCCACTGGGCCGACAGCGAATGGTCGCGCGTCACGATGCTCCAGCCGTCTTTTTCGGGGCCATCCTTGATGTCGCGCTTGCCAGCGTTGATCATCGGCTCGATGGTGAAGGTCATGCCGGGCTTCAACTCTTCCAGCGTGCCGGGTCGGCCGTAGTGCAGCACCTGCGGGTCTTCATGAAACTTGTTGCCAATGCCATGGCCGCAAAACTCGCGGACAACCGAGAAGCCCTGCTTTTCGGCAAAGGTCTGGATGGCAAACCCGATATCGCCCAGCCGCGCCCCCGGCTTGACGTGCATGATGCCCTGCCACATCGCCTCGTAGGTGACATGGCACAGCCGCCTGGCGGCAATCGACAGGTCGCCGACCAGGAACATGCGGCTGGTGTCGCCGTGCCAGCCGTTCTTGATGATGGTCACATCGACATTGACGATATCGCCTTTTTTGAGCGGCTTGTCGTTGGGAATGCCGTGGCAGACCTGGTGATTGACCGAGGTACACAGCGACTTGGGATAGGGAGCATAACCGGGAGGGCCATAGCCAAGGGTGGCTGAAATTGAGCCCTGCACCTGGGTCATGTAGTCCGAGGCCAGGCGGTCAATCTCATTGGTGGTGATGCCGGGCTTGATGAAGGGAGTCAGGTAGTCCAGCACTTCGGCAGCGAGCTTGCCGGCTACGCGCATGCCTTCAATACCCGCTGCATCTTTGTAAGTAATACTCATGCGGGAATTATCCCACCGGACTCCAGCGCCTGCATTTCAGGGGTGCGGCAAGGGGTTTTTGCGCAATGCATGAAGGGGCCGTGGCCATGTGAGCGGATACGCAAGGCTTGGCCGGTGCGCTGATAAAATTGCCGCTTGACGCGCACTCCGCAGAATCTGATCCAACTTTTGGGGAATTCCCTCCTGCAGGCGGTGTCAAACTCAAAAAGCTGCTTGCCGGCTGTCCCTGTCTACCTTCACCAAAAGGCCACCGCTACCGTGACCCTGCACCTGACGACTTTTGAGGGCGAAGCCCACGGCATCAGTGCCATGAGCGACTTTCGCGTCCAGCAACTTCTTCCCCGGCTGCAAGGCATTCACGACAAGATCGTGGGCATCAGCGCTAGGTTTGTCCACCTGGTCGCCTCCGAGGCGCTGCCTTCGGAGACGCTGAAAAACCAGCTGGCGGCCTTGCTCAGCTATGGCGAGGCGTGCGCCGAACCGGATGGCCCTGCGGCCGATGCTTTGCTGTTTATCGTCTCACCGCGTTTTGGCACCGTTTCGCCCTGGGCTTCCAAGGCGACCGACATTGCGCACAACTGCGGATTGGCCGTCAAGCGCATCGAGCGCATCACCGAATACCGCCTGACGCTGCATCGGGGCTTTTTTGGCAAGTCTGCGCTGTCCGATGTACAGCGCGAGCAGGTCGAGGCCTTGCTGCACGACCGCATGCTAGAGAGCGTGATGGCTGACCGTGTGCAGGCTGCGGCCGGTCTTTTCACGGAGTTGCAGGGCGCGCCGTTGCAAAGCATTGACGTGCTGGCAGGCGGAAAATCAGCGCTGGAGCAAGCCAACACCGAGTTTGGTCTGGCGCTGGCTGCTGACGAAATCGACTATCTGGTCAATGCCTTTACCCAGCTCCAGCGCAACCCGACCGATGTCGAGTTGATGATGTTCGCGCAGGCCAACAGCGAGCATTGCCGGCACAAGATTTTCAACGCCGACTTCACGATTGACGGCGTGCCGCAGGACAAAAGCCTGTTTGCCATGATCCGCAACACCGAAAAGCTGAATCCGCAGCACACGGTGGTGGCGTATTCGGACAATGCCTCGGTCATGGAAGGCGCTTGCATCCAGCGTTTTTATGCCAAATCGGCCTTTACCGCAGGCACGACGGGCGCAGGTAGCTATCAAGTTTATAGCGCCAATGACAATGTGCTGACGCATGTGCTGATGAAGGTCGAAACGCACAACCACCCCACGGCGATTTCTCCATTCCCCGGTGCAGCGACCGGCGCGGGCGGCGAGATTCGTGACGAAGGCGCGACCGGGCGCGGCTCCAGACCCAAGGCGGGGCTGACCGGCTTTACCGTCTCCAGATTGTTCGGTGGCGATTACGGCAAGCCGGCGCACATCGCCAGTGCGCTGCAGATCATGACGGAAGGCCCGCTGGGCGGCGCAGCGTTCAACAACGAGTTTGGCCGGCCCAATCTGGCGGGCTATTTCCGCGAGTACGAGCAAACCGTGGCCGGGCAGCGCTGGGGTTACCACAAGCCGATCATGATTGCCGGCGGCGTCGGCACGATTGACGCGCTGCTCACCCACAAAATACTGTTTCCAGCCGGCTCGCTGCTGATCCAGCTCGGCGGCCCCGGCATGCGCATCGGCATGGGCGGCAGTGCGGCCAGCTCAATGGCGTCGGGCGCCAACGCGGCTCAGCTCGACTTTGATTCGGTGCAGCGCGGCAACCCCGAAATCGAGCGACGCGCGCAGGAAGTCATCAACCAGTGTGCCCAGCTGGGTATGGCCAATCCGATCCTGGCAATTCACGACGTCGGCGCTGGCGGCTTGTCCAACGCCTTCCCCGAGCTGGTCAACGACGCCGGTCGCGGTGCCCGTTTTGACCTGCGCGCTGTCAAGCTTGAAGAAAGCGGCCTGTCGCCCAAGGAAATCTGGAGCAACGAAAGCCAGGAACGCTATGTGATGGCGATTGCGCCCGAATCGCTGCCGCAGTTTGAGGCCTTTTGCGAGCGCGAGCGTTGCCCGTTTGCCGTGATTGGCGTAACAACGGAAGAAAGGCAGCTGGTATTGTCGGATGAAGGTGCCGCATCGCCGGTTGATATGCCCATGAACGTGCTGCTGGGCAAACCGCCCAAAATGCACCGCGACGTGACCAGCATAGCGCGCCCCATCAAGCCGATTGACCTGACCGGTGTCGATCTGCAAAAAAGCTGCATTGACGTGCTGAGCCACCCGACGGTGGCCTCGAAACGGTTTTTGATCACCATTGGCGACCGCACCGTGGGCGGCCTCACGCACCGCGACCAGATGGTCGGCCCGTGGCAGGTGCCAGTGGCTGACTGTGCGGTGACGCTGGCTGACTACCAGGGCTTTGCCGGCGAAGCCATGAGCATGGGCGAGCGCACGCCGCTGGCAGCCGTCAATGCCGCCGCGTCGGGCCGCATGGCCGTGGCCGAAGCCATTACCAACCTGCTGGCCGCGCCTATCGAGCTGCCGCGCGTGAAGCTGTCGGCCAACTGGATGGCCGCCTGCGGCGAGCCGGGGCAGGACGCGGCCTTGTATGAAACCGTCAAGGCGGTCGGCATGGAGTTGTGCCCGGCGCTGGGCGTGTCGATTCCTGTGGGCAAGGATTCACTGTCGATGCGCACTGTCTGGAACGACGCTGGCGAGAGCAAAAAAGTGACTTCGCCGGTCTCGCTGATCGTCAGTGCCTTCGCCACGCTGCTTGA
>JAYWDL010000236.1:0-4952 GCA_043779865.1 Polaromonas sp. | reverse complement strand
TTGAAACCGACCAGGGCCTGAGCTATTCATGGCGCGACCTGGAGCGCAGCACCGCCATGCTGGCCAACCTGCTGCAGTCGCTGAATCTTCCCGAAGGCGCGCGCATTGCGGTGCAGGTCGAGAAATCGGTCGAGGCCATGCTGCTTTATCTGGCCACGCTGCGCGCCGGCTATGTGTTTTTGCCGCTGAACACGGCCTACCAGAGTGCCGAAATCGAGTACTTCATCGGCAACGCCGAGCCGGCGGTGGTGGTCTGCAGCAGCCGCAACTTTGGCTGGGTCAGCAAAATCGCTTTCAAGGCGGGCACGCAGAATGTTTTCACGCTGGACGACGACCGCACCGGCTCGCTGCTCGAGCGCGCCGCGCACTGCCGCGACCAGCATGAGGTGGCGCTCCGGCAAGCCGATGACCTGGCCGCGATCCTGTACACCAGCGGCACGACGGGCCGCAGTAAGGGCGCGATGCTGTCGCATGGCAATCTGCTGAGCAACGCACGGGTGCTCAAGGATTATTGGGGCTGGAAAAAGGGCGATGTGCTGATACACGCCCTCCCAATTTTTCATGTCCATGGCCTGTTTGTCGCCATTCACGGCGCACTGATCAATGGCAGCAAGATGCTCTGGCTGGCCAGATTTGACCCCAGACGGGTGGTTGAAAAATTGCCCGAAGCCACCGTGTTCATGGGCGTGCCCACGCTATATGTGCGCCTGCTGGCCGAGCCAGCTTTGAGTCGCGAGGCCTGCCGCAACATGCGCCTTTTCATCGCGGGCTCGGCGCCGCTGCAGATCGAAACCTTTCATGAATGGCAGGAGCGCACCGGCCACACCATTCTGGAGCGCTACGGCATGAGCGAAACGGCCATGCTGACCTCCAACCCCTATCGCAAGGAGCAAGGCGGGGAACGTCGCGGCGGCACCGTGGGATTTGCACTGCCGGGTGTGAGTCTGCGTGTGCAGGGCGATGATGGGCAACCCATGCCGGCGGGCGATATTGGCGGAATTCAGGTCAGGGGGCCGAACGTCTTCAAGGGCTACTGGCGCATGCCCGAAAAAACGGCTGAGGAATTCACGGCCGACGGTTATTTCAGGACTGGTGATGTCGGCAAGATTGACGAGCGCGGCTACATCACCATTGTGGGGCGCAGCAAGGACCTGATCATCAGCGGCGGCTACAACGTCTACCCGGCCGAAATCGAAGGCTATATCAACGAGCTGCCGGGCGTGGCCGAAAGTGCGCTGGTCGGCGTGCCGCATCCTGATTTTGGCGAGGTCGGTGTAGCCATCGTCATCGCCAGACCCGGGGCAACAGTCGGTGCCGCGCAGGTGGTGCTCGCGCTCAAGGCCAAGCTCGCCAACTTCAAGGTGCCGAAGCAGTGCTTTGTTGTGGATGAGCTGCCGCGCAACACCATGGGCAAGGTGCAGAAAAACCTTTTGCGTGAGCGGTACAAGACGATTTTTGCCTGAGACCCTGGCCGTGCCTGCGACTTCCGAACTGCCTTAAATGGCTCCACTACAATCTGCGGCGGAACGACTCGCGCGTTCCGCTGCGCACCCGTTGTTGCGTGCTTTCACCTGCTGTTGCTGGTCTTCCTGACGGAGTTTGGACATGATGAGAAAGCATTTGTGGATTTTTGCCTTTACGGCCGTGGCCCTGAGCGCCTGCGGAAAAAAGGAGGAGGCGCCGAATGGCGCCGCCATGCCGGCAGCGCCCGCCAGCGCCGCAGCGGTTGTGAGCAGCGAGGAAAAGGTACTCAACATCTACAACTGGCCGGACTACATCGCCAAGGACATGGTGGCGAACTTCGAAAAGGAAACCGGCATCAAGGTCAACTATCAGACCTTTGAAAACAATGAAGCGCTGCACGCCAAGCTGGTGGCCGGCAACACCGGCTACGACATCGTGGTGCCGGGCGCCGTGTTTGCCAAACCCCAGATTGACGGAGGTCTGCTGGCCAAGCTCGACAAGTCGAAAATCAGCCACTATGGCAATCTGGACCCGGCCATCATGAACAAGCTGGACGCGATTGATCCGGGCAATGCCCACCTGGTGCCCTGGGCCTGGAGCTTTACCACGGTCGGCATCAACAAGGCCAAAGTCACCAAGGCGCTGGGCACGGCTCCTAATCCCTTACCCATGCCCGACAACGCCTGGGAGCTGGTGTTCAACCCGGTCTACACGGCCAAGCTTAAGTCCTGCGGCATTGCCTATCTTGACTCGCCGACCGAGGTGATTCCCCCGGCCATGCACTACCTGGGCAAGAACGCCTACTCGAACGACCCGGCCGACCACAAGGCGGCGGGCGAGATGCTGGCCAAGGTACGCCCGCACATCCGCATGTTCTCCAGCACCATGATTGACGACCTGGCGGGCGGCAAGGCTTGCGTGGCGCTGGGCTGGGCCGGCGACATCAACATTGCCCGTGGGCGCGCCATCGAGAACAAGAATGGCAACGAGGTGGAGGCGCTGCTGCCTAAAACCGGCGGCCTGATTTTCTTTGACACGCTGGCGATTCCGAAAGATGCGAAGCACCCGAACAACGCCTATGCCTTCATCGACTACTTCCTGCGCCCGGAAGTCTCGGCCTCGCTGACGAACGAGTTGGGTTACGCCACCGCCAACAAGGCCAGCCTTTCCAGCGTGAAACCCGAGATCGCCCAGGACATGGCCGTCTTCCCCGATGCCGCGAATCTGCAGAAAATGGTCTCTCCGGCCAGCTTCAGCAACGAGGCGCGTGAATCCATGAGCAATGTGTTCACTAACTTCAAAAAGGGCAAATAAGCCGCCCCGCAGCCAGGCAATTTCCGGCTGTTCATGCAAGGCTTTGCATGCGCAGCTTTTTTCATTGTGCTGTTGACAGCAGGAATCCACGCTCATGAATCTGCCCCTGTCGCCCGGCGAGGGTTATCTGAGAACCGAACAGCTCGTTAAACGCTTTGGCGACGTGGTAGCGGTCGATGAGGTGTCGCTTTCCATCAACAAAGGCGAGATATTTGCCCTGCTGGGCAGCTCCGGGTGCGGCAAATCAACCCTGCTGCGCATGCTGGCGGGTTTTGAGAAACCGACCTCGGGCGCGGTGATTCTGGACGGCGTCGACATCGCGTCCTTTCCGCCCTACGAGCGCCCCATCAACATGATGTTTCAGTCGTATGCGCTTTTTCCGCACCTTACGGTCTGGGAGAACATCGCCTTTGGCCTCAAGCGCGAACACATGGCCAAGGCGCACATCCAGACCCGCGTCGATGAAATGCTCAAGCTCGTGCAGATGACGGCGCTGGCCAAAAGAAAGCCGCATCAGCTCTCTGGCGGGCAGCAGCAGCGCGTGGCACTGGCGCGCAGCCTGGCCAAAAAGCCGCAGCTGCTGTTGCTTGACGAACCACTGGGCGCGCTGGACCGCAAGCTGCGCGAGCGTACCCAGTTCGAGCTGGTCAACATTATTGAATCGGTTGGTGTGACCTGCGTGATGGTCACGCACGACCAGGAAGAGGCCATGACGATGGCGTCGCGCATCGCCGTGATGAGCCATGGCCGTGTGTTGCAGGTCGGTACACCCAAAGAGATCTATGAGCACCCCAATGGCCGTTTTGTCGCCGACTTCATCGGCAACGTGAATCTGTTTGAAGGCCGGTTGACGCTTGACAAAACCGACCGTTGCGAAGTGAGCACCGAGCATGGCGTCGTGAGCGTGGGCCACGGCATCAGCGGCGCGCCTGGCATGGCGGTCGCGGTGGCTGTGCGGCCCGAGAAAATCCATATTGCCAGGGAGCGTCCGCCGGTCAGCCAGAATCTCTTTGCTGGCAAGGTACGCGAGATTGCCTATTTCGGAAGCTACAACATGTTCATCGTGGAGATGCCCGGCGGTCGAACGGTGAAGATCACCCAGAACAGCGCCGCGCACCGAGGCAGCGCCGACATCACCTGGGAAGACCCGGTGTTTTTCTGGTGGGACAATTCCGCGCCGGTGGTGCTGACGCGGTAGGGCCATGCGATGAAGGCTTTTTCTTGGTTCCGGTGGCGTGCGGGGCGGCGTTTTGTCATTGGCGTGCCCTATTTGTGGCTGGTGGTGTTTTTTGTCCTGCCCTTCCTGATACTGCTGCGTATCAGCGTGACCGACATGGGCGACGGCGTGGACCCGTTTGCGCCGCTGATTGATTCGGCGTCTGGCGCGTGGCACCTGATTCTGAAATACGACAACTATGTCTCGATCTTCAGAAACCCCGAGGAGGGCGCGAGCGCGGTCTGGGGCAACACTCTTTATCTCGACGCCTACAGGACGTCGCTTAAATACGCCTTCCTGACCACGCTGCTGTGCCTGGTGATTGGCTATCCGTTTGCCTACTTCCTGGCCCGCGCGAAGCCTTCCATCCGCCCCGCGCTGCTGATGCTGGTGATGCTGCCGTTCTGGACCTCGTTTTTGCTGCGCGTCTACGCCTGGAAGGGCTTGCTGGGTGAAGGCGGCTGGGTGGCCGAGCTGCTGCTCTACGCCGGCCTGGACGGCCCGATGGCCGCAGCCGGCATGATCACCAGCGCCGGCAAGTTCATGAACACGCCGTTTTCGCTGGTCATCGGCATGGCCTACACCTACCTGCCTTTCATGGTGCTGCCGCTGTACGCCAACCTGGCCAAAATGGATTTGCGCCTGCTCGAGGCCGCTGCCGACCTGGGCGCCAGCCGGTTTGTCGCCTTCTGGCTGATCACCGTGCCGCTGTCCAAGGCCGGCATCATTGCCGGGTCGATGCTGGTGTTCATCCCGTGTGTGGGTGAGTTTGTCATCCCGGAGCTGCTGGGCGGGCCGCAGACGCTGATGATCGGCCGCGTGCTGTGGGACGAGTTTTTCAGCAACAACGACTGGCCGATGGCGTCCACCGTCACCGTGGTGCTGGTGCTGCTGATCGTGGTGCCGCTGGCGGTGTTCAACAAATACCAGGCCGAGACGCAGGAGCGGGGCCGGTGAA
>JAYWDL010000235.1:0-4953 GCA_043779865.1 Polaromonas sp. | reverse complement strand
AAGCCTGGGCCAGAAAACCGGCGCCGGTTTCTACAAAAAAGTTGGCAGCGACATCTTGCGGCTGGATCCCGAGAGCATGGACTATGTGGCCGGTGGCGCCAAGGCCGACGAAGTGGTTGGCCGCATGCTGAAAAAGCCTGCCGGCGAGCGCCTCAAACTGCTGCGCAACGCCGAAGGCGCTGAACCGCGATTCCTGTGGGCGATCTTGCGCGACCAGTTTCACTACGCCGCCGTGCACCTGGAGGCGATTGCCGAAACCGCCCGAGACATTGACTTCGCCATGCGCTGGGGCTTTGGCGCCAAACAAGGCCCGTTCGAGCTGTGGCAGCAAGCCGGCTGGCTGCAGGTGGCGAACTGGATCAGGGAAGACATCGACGCCGGCAAGGCGCTGAGCACCGCGCCGTTGCCCGAGTGGGTGTTCAAAGGCCCGGTAGCTGATGCAGGCGGCGTGCATACGCCTGAAGGCTCCTGGAGCGCCTCGGCCAAAAAATTCATCCTGCGTCGCAAGCTGCCTGTCTATGCGCGCCAGCATTTTCCTGAAAACGTGCTGGGCTCCAGCGCGCCCGCCTTTGAATCGGCCGGCACAACGGTGCATGAAGATGACGCCATTCGCCTCTGGACGCTGGACGGCGACCAGGGCGACGTGCTGATTGCCAGCATCAAGACCAGAATGCATGCCATCAGCCCCGATGTATCGGAGGGGCTGGCCATGGGTGTCGAGCTGGCCGAGAAAAGCTACAAAGGCCTGGTGATCTGGTCCAACGACGAGATGTTCTCGGCCGGTGCCGACCTGCAGGCCATGCTGCCCGCCTTCATGATGGGCGGTGCCGCGATGATTGAAGGCGTTGAAGCCGAGTTGCAGGACGTGATGCTCAGGCTACGCTATGCCGCCGTGCCGGTGGTGTCGGCCATACGCGGCCTGGCGCTGGGCGGCGGCTGCGAAATGGCGGTGTATTCGGCCAAACGTGTGGTTGCGATGGAAAGCTATATCGGCCTGGTGGAAGTCGGCGTGGGCCTGGTGCCTGGCGCCGGCGGGCTAACCTACATTGCGCGCCGCGCCGCTGAAAACGCTGCCAGGTCGAGCAACAAGGACGTGCTGCCTTTTCTGACGGAAGGCTTTAGCGCCGCTGCCATGGCCACCGTCGGCACCAGCGCGCTGGAAAGCCGCAAGCTGGGCTACCTGCAGGGCAGCGACGTCATCGTGCCGAACAAGGACGAGTTGCTGTTCGTGGCGCTGAACGAAGCGCGCGCGCTGTTCACCTCGGGCTACCGCGCGCCGCACCGGCGGCTGTTCCCGGTGGCGGGCCGCAACGGCCTGGCGACCATCAAGGGCCAGCTGGTCAACATGCGTGACGGTGGCTTCATCAGCGCGCACGACTTTCACATTGCCAGCCTGATTGCGGGCGTGGTCTGCGGCGGCGATGTGGATGCCGGAACGCTGGTGACCGAAGAATATTTGATGACGCTGGAGCGCAAGGCATTTTGTTCATTGCTCGAACATCCGAAGACGCAGGAACGCATTATGGGCATGATGAGCACCGGCAAACCGGTGCGGAACTGAAAGTGGCTGAACAAAACACCGTGGATGGCGACCGTCCACCGAATCGGCTGGAACGCCAGCTGGAACGCCTTGGCGAAGTGCCGGCGTTTGCGCGCTCCTGGTTTCGCAGCGTGGTGATGCGCCGCGCCGTGCCTTTTACCGGAACGGCCGGGCTGGACTTTCTGCAGATGGGCCGCGAGCGCGTGGAAATCGGCATCAAAAACGAGAAGAAAGTGCAGAACCACGTCGGCGGCATCCATGCCTCGGCCATGAACCTGCTGGCTGAAACCGCCACCGGCATGGTGGTGGGAATGAATGTGCGCGACGACTGCATTCCTCTGGCCAAAGAGCTGAAGATGGTGTTTAAAAACCGCGCCACGGGTTCCATGCGTGCAGTAGCCACCCTCACGGCAGAGCAGCAGACCTTGATGCAGGCCAGCGACAAGGGCGAAGTCAGGGTGGCGGTTACGGTGACCGACGAAGCGGGGATTGCGCCCGTCGAATGTGAATTTGTGTGGGCCTGGATTCCCTCCGGTTCCCGGAAAAGCTAAAGATTCAAAGGAATTTCATCATGGTCAAACAAGTCCGGGAAGCCTACATCGTTGCCGCCACGCGCACGCCCATAGCCCGCTCGCACCGGGGCTTTTTCCGCAATACACGTCCTGACGACCTGCTGGTCAGCGTGCTGCGGGCCGCGCTGGCCCAGGTGCCGACACTGGACCCCAAAGCAATCGAAGACATCATCTGCGGCTGCGCGATTCCTGAAGGTCCGCAGGGCCTGAACATTGCCCGCATCGGCGCGGTGCTGGCCGGCTTGCCGACCAGTGTCGGCGGCATCACCGTGAACCGCTTTTGCGCCTCGGGCCTGTCCGCCGTGCAGATGGCCGCCGACCGCATCCGCGTTGGCGAAGCCGATGTGATGATTGCCGCGGGCACCGAAAGCATGAGCATGGTGCCGATGTCGGGCAATTCGCCGTCGCTCTCGCCTGCCATGTTTGCCAACGACGAGAACGTCGGCATTGCCTACGGCATGGGCCTGACGGCCGAAAAAGTCGCACAGCAATGGAAAGTCTCGCGCCAGGCGCAGGACCAGTTTGCCTATGAGTCGCACATGAAGGCTCTTAAGGCGCAACAGGCCGGCGAGTTTTCCGCTGAAATCACGCCCGTCGAAGTGACTGACCGCAGCGCCAATCTGGAAACCGGCGAAGTCATTGCCACAACCCGTATCGTGAGCCTGGACGAAGGTGCGCGCCCCGACACCACGCTCGAAGGACTGGCCAGGCTCAAGACGCCGTTTGCCGCGCGCGGCTCGGTGACGGCGGGCAACAGCTCGCAAACCTCCGACGGCGCCGGCGCCTTGATTCTGGCAAGTGAAAAAGCCGTCAGGGAATTCGGCCTCAAGCCGCTGGCCCGCTTTGTGAGTTACGCCGCCAAGGGCGTGCCGCCCGAAATTATGGGAATCGGCCCTATCGAAGCGATTCCTGCAGCGCTGCGTTATGCGGGTCTGAAGCAGGAAGATATCGACTGGTTCGAGCTGAACGAAGCGTTTGCGGCCCAGTCGCTGGCGGTCATCAACACGCTGGGCCTGGACCCTGCCAGGGTCAACCCGATGGGCGGCGCGATTGCGCTCGGCCATCCGCTGGGCGCCACGGGGGCGATTCGCGCCGCCACGGTGATCCATGCGCTGCAGCGCCATCAGCTGAAATACGGCATGGTGACGATGTGTGTGGGCATGGGTCAAGGCGCCGCCGGCATCTTCGAGCGGGTTTAACTGGCGGGGCTACCGAGCGGGCGCATTGCGTCGTTGCATCCCGCTCGCTACGCCCTTGAGGTTCGGGTTTAATTCGGGGTCGGGGCAGCGTCACGGGAACGACTGCCTGCGTCGCCGTTTCCTTTCACACTATGGCCATGAAAACACATCCTTTTGACCAAGCCCTGCAGCTGGAGCCAGCCGGCAGTGAGCAGCCCGATACCTGGCTGGGCCGCAGCAGTCCCGCTTACTGGAACATGGTCGGTCCTTTTGGCGGCACCACCGCGGCTACGGCGGTACAGGCCATCCTGCAGCATCCGATGCTGCTGGGCGAGCCGATCGCGCTGACTGCCAACTACGCCAGCGCCATGGCCGAGGGGCCTTTCACGGTCACGGCCAGGCCGGTGCGAACCAACCGCTCAACCCAGCACTGGACGGTGGCGTTGTCGCAAGCCGACGCCTCAGGCGCCGAGGGTGTGGTGATGACGGCTACCGCCATCACCGCCGCACGTCGCGAAACCTGGGAAGCGAACGACACGCCCATGCCCGTCCTCCATTTTTCGCAGGCTTTGCCCCGCCTGCGTTTCTCGACCTCCGAATGGACCAACCGCTACGACATGCGTGCCGTGCGCGGAATGATTCCGCAGCTCTGGGATGGCAGCGGTGATGACAGCCTGACCCAGCTCTGGGTGCGTGATGAGCCGCCGCGCCCGCTGGACTTTGCCTCGCTGGCCGCCATGTCCGATGTGTTTTATCCGCGCGTCTGGCTGCGCCGTGCCAACCGGGTGCCGGCCGGAACCGTGTCCATTACGACTTACTTTCATGCCGATAGCCGGCAACTGGCGCAAAGCGGCGACGGTTATCTGCTGGGCCAGGCCAGGGCTCAGATCTTTCGCAACGGGTTTTTTGACCAGACCGCGCAACTGTGGAATGAAGCAGGCACACTGCTGGCCACGAGTGCCCAGATCGTTTACTACAAGGAGTAGGACTTGACGGGGCTTTGAAGGCTGCTACGCTGCCCACACTTTGTTTTTCAACACCGGAAATTTCCCCATGAGCAACTCCTCCATTCCCGAAATCCTGACCCATGTCGATGCCGGCGTGATGACCCTCACGCTGAACCGCCTGAGCCGCAAAAACTCCATCACGTCAGCCATGTATGACGCCATGGCCGATGCGCTGGAGTCGGCCAACCATGATGCGGCCGTTCGCGCCGTGGTCATCCAGGGCCATGAAACCATTTTTTCGGCCGGCAACGATATTGGCGACTTTCTGAACAAGCCGCCCTCGACGCCGGACGCGCCGGTGTTTCGCTTTCTGTACGGCATCAGCAGCTTTCCCAAGCCCATCGTGGCCGCCGTGTGCGGTCCGGCGGTCGGCATCGGCACCACGATGCTGCTGCATTGCGACCTGGTTTATGCCGGCGACAATGCGGCATTTTCCATGCCTTTCGTCAACCTGGGCCTGTGCCCCGAGGCAGCATCGAGCATCCTGGCTGCGCAGCTGATGGGCTACCACCGCGCCGCCGAAGCGCTGCTGCTGGGCGAACCTTTCATGGCCGAGTCGGCGCTGGAGATGGGCCTCATCAACCGCATCGTGCCGCCTGCCGAGGTCAATGCGCTGGCGCAAAGGCAGGCGCTCAAGCTGGCCGCCAAACCGCTGA
>JAYWDL010000234.1:0-4977 GCA_043779865.1 Polaromonas sp. | reverse complement strand
ATGGTTCTGGTCACCCTGATGTGGTCCATCGCCGGAGTGGTAACGCGGCAGATGGAGGCGGCGCGCAGTTTTGAAGTGACGTTCTGGCGCAGCTTTTTTACGGTGGTGTCGCTGCTGGTGATCCTGCCCTTTTTTCAGGGCCGGGCGGTTTTTTCAAAAATCCGCAACGCCGGCCAGGCGCTCTGGCTGTCGGGTGTCTGCTGGAGCGTGATGTTCACCGCCTTCATGGTGGCGCTGACGCTGACCACCGTGGCCAACGTGCTGGTGACCATGGCGCTCGGCCCCTTCATCACCGCCATGCTGGCGCGTGTTTTTATCGGCCACCGCATTCCTGCGCGCACCTGGACGGCTATTGCGCTGGCCAGCGTCGGCATCGGGTGGATGTATGGCGGCCAGATGGACCTGTCCAGCCAGCTTGCCGGCACGCTGGTGGCACTGCTGGTGCCGCTGGCCAGCGCCTGCAACTGGACGGTGGTGCAGCACAGCCGCGCCCATGGCCAGAACATTGACCTGGTGCCTGCCGTGCTGGTCGGGGCGGCGCTTTCAGCGCTGCTGACCTTGCCGCTGGCTTTTCCTTTTTCGGCCACGTCGCATGACATCGGTCTGCTGGCGCTGCTCGGGCTGGTTCAGTTGGCGATTCCGTGTGTGCTGGCGGTGTTGTGCGCCGGTGTGCTGAAGGCGCCTGAGGTGGCCTTGCTGGCTTTGCTGGAGGTGATTTTTGGCATCCTGCTGGCCTGGTTTGGCGCCGGCGAGGTGCCGGGTTCCAGCGTATTGACCGGCGGCTCGCTGGTCATTGGCGCGCTGGTGGTGAATGAATTGATTGGATGGAGACAAAGATCGTGACTAATGAAGTGATGGCAACGGAAAACAAACATGGCGACGTTCTGGCCGAGTGCCGGGGTAGCGTCGGGCTGATCACGCTGAACCGGCCGAAGGCGCTCAATGCGCTGTCGCTGCTGATGGTGCGCGAGCTGCTCGGCATCCTGCGGGCCTGGCGCGATGACCCTGCCGTCTTGGCGGTGGCCATTCGCGGCACCAACAAGGCAGGGCGTCCCGGAACGCCGGAAAGTCTTTTTGGCGGTTTTTGCGCTGGCGGCGATATCCGCTTTTTCCATCAGGCTGCTTTGGCTGGTGACACGGTGCTGGACGATTTTTTTACCGAGGAATACACGCTCGATCACCTGATCCAGACCTATCCCAAGCCCTGTATCGCTTTCATGGATGGCGTGGTAATGGGCGGCGGCATGGGGATTTGCCAGGGCGCGAAGGTCCGCATCGTTACCGAGCACACCAAAATGGCGATGCCCGAAACCAACATTGGCCTGTTTCCCGATGTGGGCGGCGGATACTTCCTGAGCCGTTGCCCGGGCCACGTGGGCGAGTACCTGGCGCTGACGGGCGATGTCATCGGTGCGGATGAGGCGCTTGGCTATGGACTGGCAGACGTCAGGCTGGAAGCAGCCCGGCTGCCATTTCTATGGGAGTTCCTGGCAACTCACGCATTTGAGTCCAGTGCGCACGTCGATCAATGGATTGCTACTGAATTAATAGCTGATAGCGACCGTCCAGCGTGCGCAACAGACCGAATAGATACATATTTTTCATTGTTGAGGGTCAAACACATCGTCGATGCGCTGGAAGCCTCGACCGATCCCTGGGCGCTCAAGACCGCTGCAACCCTGCGCAAACGCTCGCCGTTGATGCTGCATGTGGCGCTGGAGCAGATCCGCCGCGCCCGCAGCATGACGCTGGCAGATGACCTGCGCATGGAACGCGACATGATGCATCACTGCTTTCACCTGAGGCCCGGTGCCGCAAGCGAGTCGGTCGAAGGCATACGAGCACTCGCGATCAACAAGGACTACAGGCCCCAATGGAATCCGGTGCGTATCGAAGACGTAAAGCCAGGTATGGCCGATGCGTTTTTTGCCAGCCCCTGGACAGTGCAAACGCATCCCCTGCGCGACCTTTAAAGTATTTCGCGTCGCTGCTACTTCCACTGAAGTCCGGTTATCGCTGATTACTGGATTTGCTGATACACCAGCCTGGAAAGCTGCAACAGTTCTTCCCGGGATACCGCTCCGATCAAGGCATAACCAAAATCTTGAAAAGGACGGCACCGGTTCGTCGGGACTGTACCGAAAAGCGCTTTTCTGGTTATTTTCCATCGGAAGGTTAAAACCACCGGCTTCAGCCGGTTAGCTTTAGCCGTGCCAATTGGCTCGCTCCGAATAATCACTGGAGTTAGCGAAGATTGGTTTTCATCTTTAGCGCGAGGCGCGGAGTGGGTGGACTTCAGTCACCTGCGCCTCGCGCGAACCCACCTACTTTAGTAGGTGGTTGTTCAGTCCATCAACTGGCTAAATATTCTGCTTGTATGCCGTCAGGGCAGGGCGCGTGGTACGTGAGCACCAAATGGCGGACGACTTAGCGGTTTCTCGATTTCATGGCGCGATCAACCTCGCGCTTGCCCTCTCGGTCCTTGATGGTTTCGCGTTTGTCGTGCTCGGCCTTGCCCTTGGCCAGACCGATTTCGCATTTCACCTTGCCCGCCTTCCAGTGCATGTTCAACGGCACGAGCGTGAAGCCTTTCTGATCGATCTTGCCAATCAGCCGGCGAATTTCTTCCTTGTGCATCAACAGCTTCTTGGTGCGTACGGAGTCGGGGCGGACATGGGTCGAGGCCGTACCCAGCGGATTGATCTGGCAACCGATGATAAAGAGTTCGCCGTTGCGTATCACCACATAGCCATCGGTGAGCTGCACCTTGCCTTCCCGCACGGATTTGACTTCCCAGCCTTCAAGCACCATGCCGGCTTCAAAGCGTTCTTCAATGTGGTAATTGAAGCTGGCCTTTTTGTTGTCGGCAATGCGCACGGCAGCAGCTGCGGCCTTCGGGGAGAGATTGCTGGCTGGCTTTCCAGCTGGTTTTCCGGATGAGGCTGCGGCTGGTTTTTTGGAGGAAGATGCTTCTTTGGTGGCCATGTGGAAGATAGTGAAACGAAGGGGCGAAGGCACACTTGGGGCTCATACAATTATCCCCAGTCTTTGATTGTATGAAAACCGTCCACAAATCCGTCCTGATCTGGTACAGCGCAGCAGAAATGTTTGCCCTGGTCACCGATGTTGCCCGTTACCCGCAGTTTTTGCCGTGGTGCGATCAGGCGTCTATCGTCGAGGAAACTGCTAGTGGCATGACAGCCAGGATCGGTATCTCCATTGCTGGCATCCGGCAAAGCTTCACCACACACAACGTACACCAGGCTGATCGCAAGGTCAGCCTCAAACTGGTCAATGGGCCATTTTCCAGGCTTGACGGTACCTGGGAGTTTTCACCGGTGGGTGATGGCGTGCAGCGCGCCTGCAAGGTTGATCTGATGCTTTGTTATGACTTTGACAGTGTGGCGCTGGCCGCACTCGTAGGTCCGGTATTCGGCAAGATCGCGGGCAGTCTGGTCGATGCTTTTGTCAAAAGAGCGTCCGTCGTCTATGGCGAAACCTGATGGTTTCGCGGGAAGCTTTCGACTGAAGGTAACCCTGGTCTATTCACCTGCTGCGCGCCAGGTGCGTGAATGGGCGCTGGAGCTTGCTGATGGCAGCCGTGTAGCGCAGGCGCTTGCGCAGAGCGGCATTTTTGCGGAATTTCCGGAGTTGCGGGCTAGCCGTTTGATGGTGGGTATCCGGGGAAGGAAAACAACCTTGGCTTACCTGCTGAACGACTCGGACCGGATAGAAATCTACCGCGGTCTGCGCGTCGATCCCAAGGTTGCGCGCCGCGAACGTTTTAAGGACCAGGGCGCCAAAAGCGCGGGTCTGTTCGCCAGGACCCGGCCCGGAGCCAAGGCAGGGTATTGACGCTGGCCGCCCCAGGCTGCTTGCCGCCTTCAGAAATGTTTAAAACACGAGAATGTTCACAGCGTTCAGCCGCTTAACCAGGTTTATTCCGGGTTTATTTTTTTGCAGTCGCTCTGTGCAATACCCTGCAGCCGTTTTGTTTCTGTGGCACGGCCGGCATCGTCCATAAACTCGCGTTCACCTTTGGCATTGGTGACTGAAAGTCTGACGCCCGATTGAACCGTTGCCAGTCCCCTTTGGGCACGCTCGCAGTTGTCGGCCCTGGCTTTTGCTTGAATTTCTTCTTCCGCCTTCTTTTTGGTGTTCTCTTCTTCTTCCGCCTGTTTTTTTCTGGCTTCGAGCTGGGCGTCTTTGCCCGACAGCCTGGGTGCGCTGGCTTTACCCTTGGGCGCTGAAACGGCCGCCGCAGGGGCTGCTATTGCAGGTTCGCTGGCTGAAGGCGGCGTCATTGCCTTGGCGCCGGGTTGCTTCAGGATATTTGGGGGGGGAATATCCGCTGGTGGCGCACGGTCACTGAACACTTTGCGGCCATCCTTGTCCACCCATTGCCACTGAGCTAGGGAGGCAAGCGCAAAAGAGCTGCTGACAACAGCCAGAATCAGGCTTTTTAGAGGAAATTTGAAGTCCATCGTGGCAGTGTAGCGCTGTGTCGTGGCGTTTTAGCCTGTCTACAGACACGCCGCATGCCGTGCATCGAGACTGAAAGCGCCAGTCAAGGGTTAGTACTGATCAGGTTAAGGTCAAAGGTACAATTGCGTTTTTGGAGCCTTCTTTATGCGCCTACTCGGCAAAGCGCTCACCTTCGACGACGTATTGTTGGTGCCAGCGTTCTCCCAGGTCCTGCCCAAGGACACCTTGCTTTCCACCCAGTTTTCCCGAAACATCCGCCTGAACCTGCCGCTCGTCTCTGCGGCGATGGACACGGTGACTGAAGCGCGCCTGGCCATTGCCATCGCGCAGGAGGGCGGCATTGGCATCGTGCACAAAAATCTCACACCGCAGGAGCAGGCCGCACATGTGGCCAAGGTCAAGCGCTATGAGTCGGGGGTGGTGCGCGATCCCGTGGTTATCACGCCCGAGCACACCGTGCTGCAGATACTGGAACTGTCCGAGCAGCTCGGC